>JBBQBR010000247.1:0-4842 GCA_038317875.1 Lysobacterales bacterium | reverse complement strand
GGTGGTGAACGATCATCGACGCTGGCTGTGCAAAGCACCAAAGTGTCACCAAAGCCCACAAGCACTGAGCCCTCCGCGTGTTTAGTGAAGTTGCGTTCGATGCGCAAACTGCGCAGCTGGTCCGCGTTGCGGCCGGAAGGACGGGGTTTAAACATAGGTTTTTGCCTTAAAATTTTGTGCCGCGATGCTACACGCAGTTGCGGCACTGCCCTACATTTATTGGCTTTAATGCAATAACGGCGATTCCAAAACCTTGGAAGGGCGTCCTAACACTTTCGCGGCCGCCGCTTTAAAGTCCTCGGTTGACACCTTCTTTTGCGCGGCAATGATGATTCGAGTGACATCGTCCAGGCTGCGTTTGCCACCACTAGCGCGGCGAATTTCGGCATCCAGTTCACTCAACAACACCACCGCCTTCGCGGTGACTTCAGCCGTCGAGCGCGGAACGGTAATTGCCGTCACCGATTTGCTCCAATTTTTAAGCGTATTGATCGTGTTGGCAAAGCGCTCATCAGTCATGCCGCCTGAGCGGCGAATCACTTCGAAACCGTAAAATTCCGCTATCCCTTCCGAAATCCAATCACTGCGTGAGGCACCACGAATTCGGGTGATCGAGTGTGTCAGCTCATGTAGCAAGGTTGATGTGCCGTTTTCACTAATCAGCGGTCGATCCATATGGATAAACAGCGAATTTGGCGCGGAAAGCCCGCCCCGCCACATTGGATCAGGCGCAGTTACGATCATTAAGCGCTTGGGCATAACGCCGAACGCGCGTTTAAGCTCGGGCAGCGTGTAATTGAGTAAAGCAAGCATGTCTTGTCGGCGTATGCCGAGGCCTTCGGGCCCAACAACATAGACATCGCAACCAGCAATTTTCTCGACGCGGTTAGCGATTTCGCCTGCAATCATCCAGCCCTTTGGCGCATCAAACTTGCGTTGAGCGTCGTTTAGGCTGAAGCGATATTGCGTTTCGCTCGTGCGCATAAAGCCAGTATTAACGTGCCACCCCTTCGGCGCCGTTAGCACCATTTCGCTTTCCGAACGGCCTTTGGCGCGCACTTGCGCTTTTGGAAACACGTCGTCGCCCCGAAAAATCGCCCATTTTGGTCCAATCAGCGCGTCATATCCGCCGCCCGCACGTTGGTGGTTGATCGCGACCGAATAGCGCAGCGTGCCGCCGGCTTGCGGTGGGGTCCAAAGTACTTTGTCACCGCTAACTTTGACTTCGCCATCGCCGGTGATCTTGCTGTAGCGGCTGGCCGGCATATTTAAACGCATATTGGCGACATAGCCGGTGCCTGCGGTAAGCACCACTGAGCCGTTTGCGGATTTACTATTGGGCTGTAAGTCCAAGTTGAATCGGGCTAGGTAAGTATTCGCCGCATGCGCACGTTCGACGCTACAGCCAAGCCCCACCCCTATAATCGTGAGCACGAACCAAATAAATTGGCGCATAGAATTCCTTGGTATTCATCAAACGCCGAATGCTAACGCGTTGAGCTTAGGTTCGCGCTTAACAAATGCACTTTTTGTTTTCTATTGCTGCCAGTTCGCGTGCTTAAAAGCGGCGTGGAACTTCCGTCAAAACTTTTAGTCTAGACCCGCCTAACCAATGACCATTGGCGTTCTATGCGTATTTTACAACCTTTTGCTTACCTAATCGCGGCAATGCTTGTGGCCAATTCCTGGCACAGCGCCGCGAACGCGGTGCAGGCAGGCGCTATGCCAGCAAGCGCCAGCGCAGATATTCAAGCCAGCGCCGGTATATACGCCGCTGTTGCAGCACTCAATCCTCAGCTCAAAATAACCAGCATTAAGGACTCAGCGATTCCGGGTGTGAAAGAGGTCGTGCTTGGTGCTGAAGTGCTTTATTTCAGTCATGACGGTAAACATTTGATTCAGGGCACGATGTTTGAAACCAAAACCCGCCGTAACCTTACTGACGATGCGCTTGCAGGACTGCGTTTGACTGCGCTTAAAAGCGTCGTCGCAAAAGATATGATCGTTTTTCCGGCCAAGGGCGAGCCGCTTTATACGATCAAAGTAGTGTCAGATATAGACTGCGGTGTTTGCCGAAAGCTGCATTCTGATATCGCACAGTTCACTGACGCAGGTATTGAAGTGCAATACATCATTATGCCGCGAAACGGTTTAAACGACGATTCAGCGCGCAAAGCAGTTGCGGTGTACTGCGCTGCAAACCCGCAAAAAGCGCTTACTGAAGCAAAAAACGGCAGTGATCCAGGCAATGCCAATTGCCCAAATCCAGTCGCGAAAAATGTCGCGTTAGCCGCCGCTTTAGGGATCAATGCAACACCCACACTGGTGTTTGCAGATGGCGGCATTTCGCCCGGCTATTTGCCGGTGCCAGCGCTATTGGCAGAACTGGGTCGTCGGGCCGCATTGAAGGATTCCAAGCCACTTTGATCGACGCTCGCCCTTCACCTAGTCGCGAAGTACACTTCACCCCCAGAACACTTCACCCCCAGAACACATCACCCCCAGAACACATCACGATTCATAGAACCACAATCACTTTGAAATTATTAACTTTGGAAAAAACTATGCGCTTTTCGACCTCAATTTTTGCCACCGCCATTTTAGCCGTTACTTCATTCGCACACGCGGGCGAGGCAGAAGTGCGTGCTGCTATTAAAGTATTAAATCCATCTGCTGTGATCGATTCGGTCAAAGCTACGCCGGTCAAGGGCTGGATGGAAGCGACGTTGGGTGGGCAAATTATCTATTTCAGCGAAGACGGCAAATATTTACTGCAGGGCGCGCTGGTAGAAACTGCAACAAGGCGCAATTTGACCGAAGAATCGCAATCCGTGGTGCGGGTAGCGGAATTGGCAAAAATTCAAAAGAAAGACATGATTATTTTTCCTGCCAATGGCACGACGAAGCATGTGGTCAAGATTTTCACCGATATTGATTGCGGATACTGCCGCAAGCTGCACACAGAAATTAAGCAATACAACGACCTGGGTATCGAAGTCCAATATTTATGGTTTCCGCGTGCTGGTGTCCCGAGTGAATCGTCACGCAAGGCGATTGCAGTTTTTTGCGCAAAAGATCAGCGCAAGGCGATGACAGATGCTAAAAATGGTGCCGATCCAGGCAATGCAACCTGCGTCAATCCAATAGAAGCAGATTACAACATGGGTCAGCGCATGGGCATCAACGGCACACCTGCTTTGTTATTAGAAGATGGCACCTTGATGCCGGGCTACATGCCAGCGCCGCAGCTTTTGGCCGAGTTAGACAAGCACGCGGCAACAACAAAGAAGAAATAGGTCTTAATTTCTTTGAAAAGGCCCCGGCTAAATGCTGGGGTTTTTTTTGGCTATTCATTCTTTTGCGCGCTATCGCCCAATCCAAATCAACCAGCGCCACAGCCCTAGTCCAGAATGCTGCTCATGCAGCTCGGTATGACTAAACGTTTTTAAGCACGCGGCCAATGTACCGTCCATACGGACATGATTGACGCTCATCCAGCGGGCAAACCATTGTGCCCAGGTAGAATCGAAATCAACAATCGCAAGCCGGCCTGTTGGCGTTAGCAGGCTGCGCAGTTTTTGCAGCAGCTCGGGAAGCTGTGAACCGGTCATCGATAGCATGTAGGAACACACGATTAAATCATATTGCAGGGTTGGCATCTGCGCGATGTCGGTGTTGCGTAAGCTGATGCGCGCACGCGCTGCAGGATCGAGTTTTCGCACCAGATTTCGCCCCGCCTGCGCCAACATCGCTGGCGCTAAGTCCACGCCGGTAATTTGCGCCTGGGGAAAGGCATTCGCCAACGCGCAAAGATTTTTACCCGTGCCGCAACCGAGATCGAGTATCTGTTTTGGTGCCACGCCTGCACATGCCACGCCTGCATATGCCGCGCCTGCAAATGCTCGGCTGAGCAGCTGGATCAGGCGCGTGCGCCCAAACAGAAACGCCCAGCGCGTGGCGTCATAAATGGGCGCATGCAGGCGATAGTAGCGTCTTAGCGCATCGCTGCTCACGCGGCCACCGCCAAAGCAGTCACGTCGTTTGAGTAGTTCAGCGACTCACGTGGACGCAATTCCGCCAGCCAAGTACAGCCATAGGTTCCAACCCGATCCAATTCGTGCCAATGATTCGCCAGCGGCTTATCCTGAACCAAATTCGCAGCAACAAATTCCGGTAGAAAATCTACCGCGAGCCCAGCGCTGCGCAAGAGTACTTTGGCTTTCGGCGCGCCGCGTGCCAGGATGTAGCGCCATTCGCTATTTAAGGCCATGGGTAAATGCGCCGCCATCCAATCTTGATGATCCAACAAAACAAAGTGCGTAATCGAATCCGGATAGGCAATCAGAAAATCTTCAAATGTGCCGGTGTAAATGCTGATTCGGTTGACGCGCGCTTTCAGGGTTTCAAAATGCTCTGCCTTGAGATAATTCGGACAGCAGCTTTCGCTATATTGCCCGGTCAGATACACACGCCAAAAATAGTTGCCGCGCAGGTTAGTCTGGGTGAATACATAGCGCAACTTTGCCCGAACATAGCTGGTAACGCCGCCAGGAAACTGGCGCTCGATTAAGTCCCGCTGCGCGCGCGGCACGCCGAGCAGGCTCAGCAACATCGGTTGACGCACTAGCCAGCGCAGCATTGGGCCAAATATTTTAGGCTCAATCGCTTCATAGCGCTGGCACTGGATTGCCAGCGTTTCGCTGTCCAGTAGCTCCAGCAAAGCCCGGTGCAGTTTCGGCCGCAAGATTTTTAAACTGCTGCCCACACCCCAAGCCACATCACCCGATGCGCCCTGAAAATACAGGCTACCGCGGCCACCGGTGGTGCTGAAATAATGCGCGT
>JBBQBR010000246.1:0-4842 GCA_038317875.1 Lysobacterales bacterium | reverse complement strand
CGTCTGCAGTGGGTTATCAGCCGACGTTGGCCGAAGAAATGGGCCGTCTGCAAGAACGTATTACCTCGACCAAAACTGGCTCGATCACCTCGATCCAAGCGGTTTACGTACCCGCCGATGACTTAACCGATCCAAGTCCAGCCACCACCTTCGCGCACTTAGATGCGACGGTTGTGTTGAGCCGTAACATCGCGTCTTTAGGTATTTACCCAGCGGTCGATCCACTGGATTCGTCCAGCCGCCAACTCGACCCGTTGGTCGTCGGCCAAGAGCACTATGACGTTGCACGCCGCGTACAGGGTATGTTGCAGCGCTACAAAGAACTGAAAGACATTATCGCGATTTTGGGTATGGACGAATTGTCGGAAGACGACAAAAAGGCCGTTTCACGCGCGCGTAAGGTCGAACGATTCTTCAGTCAACCGTTCCACGTCGCGGAAGTTTTCACCGGCGCGAAGGGCAAATACGTCAGCTTGAAAGACACCATTCGCGGCTTCAAAATGATTGTGGACGGCGAAGTCGATAACCTGCCAGAGCAAGCGTTTTATATGGTGGGCGGAATTGATGAGGCGATTGAGAAGGGCAACAAAATGCTCTCAAAATAAGCTATTGCGCAGACGATTGGCTGCGTTGCGGCGGCACTCGGACCCTAGTTACGCACTACAGTGCGCGCCTAGGGCTCCTCGCTTGCCGCGCCTTGCCACTCGTCTTGCTCATAACGCCTATTTCTCTGTAGTAATTTTTAGAAAACAGAACTAAATCACGCTGATCGGAAAACTCATGGCAACTACCATTCAATGCAATATCGTTTCTGCAGAACGCGAGATTTTTTCGGGTTTGGCAACTATGGTCGTCGTCAGTGGCGAAATTGGCGAGTTGGGCATCGCCCCCCGCCATGCGCCGCTGATTACGCGCATCAAACCCGGTCAAGTGCGCGTGCTGAATGGCGATGCTGAAGAGCAAGCGTTTTATGTGTCCGGCGGTATTTTAGAAGTCCAGCCTGATTTAATTACGATTCTTTCCGATACCGCGCTGCGCGCTGCAGATATCGATGAAGCAAAAGCGCTGGAGGCGAAAGCCGAAGCCGAACGCCTACTCGCCGGGCGCGACGCGTCGATGGAAATTGCCGCAGCTCAGCAGCAGTTGATGCAGGCCGTGGCGCAATTGCAGGCGTTGGAACGGTTGAGGAAGAATTTGAAGCACTAAGCTCTAATCGACATTGCTGGCCTGCAAAGACCTCGCTTAAAGCGAGGTTTTTGTCTTTAAAAGGGGCGATTTCTAACCTTCAGTGCCGCACATCCAGCTTCAGGCCAGGAATAGCCCGCTACACTTCGCACCTCTTTTTTGATCGCCTGAAGGAAATCACGATGACGCATCCAATTTTGCAGAAACTAGGCCTAAGCACGAATGCAGCGGGCTCGTATTTGGGACAAGGCGAATGGTCGCAGCCAGGGGTGGGCAGTTTTACTAGCTATATCCCGGCCAGCGGTGCAGTTTTGGGTGAAGTTAGCTCGGCGACAGCGGCGGAATACGAAACGATTATTACGCGTGCGCAGGCGGCATTTTTAGCGTGGCGGCAAATTCCTGCGCCTAAACGCGGTGAGGCGATACGCCTGTGCGGCGAAGCTTTGCGCAAGCACAAAGATGCGCTCGGCTCTCTTGTCAGTCTCGAAATGGGCAAGATCAAGCCTGAAGGTGACGGCGAAGTGCAAGAAATGATCGACATCGCGGACTTTGCGGTCGGTCAAGCGCGCATGCTGTACGGCATGACCATGCATTCGGAGCGTCCAGAACACCGTATGTATGAGCAATGGCATCCGCTGGGTTTAGTCGGCATCATTTCTGCGTTTAATTTCCCCGTTGCGGTGTGGGCCTGGAATGCGTTTTTGGCGGCGATTTGCGGCAATATTTCGATTTGGAAGCCGAGCCCAAAGACACCTTATTGTGCAATTGCATCGCAAAGAATCTGCAATGAAGCACTGAAAGACGCAGGTTTCCCTGAGATTTTCTTTATGTTTAACGACGGTAGCAATGCGCTGGCGCAACAGTTTGTTGATGACCGTCGCGTGGCTTTGGTTAGCTTCACCGGCTCTACTGAAATTGGCCGTGCAGTCGGGCAAAGCGTGGCAGCGCGCATGGGGAAAAGCTTGTTGGAACTGGGCGGCAACAATTGCATTATCGTCAGCGATCAAGCCGACTTGGCGATCGCGGTTCCGGGCATTGTCTTTGGCGCTGTGGGTACGGCGGGACAACGCTGCACCACAACGCGGCGTTTGATCGTGCAAGAGAAAATTGCGGATGAACTTTGCGCCACCTTGGTCAAGGCGTACGCGCAGGTCGAAAAGCGTGTCGGTGATCCAATCGATGCCAGCACCTTGCTCGGCCCGCTGGTTGATGAGCCATCGGCCAAACGTTTTGATTCCGCTGTGGCTGCCGCAAAAGAGCAGGGCGGTCAGCTGCTGTGCGGTGGTGGCCGTATCGAACGCGCTGGCAGCTACGTGCAGCCGACGATTTTCCGTATGCCAAAACAAACGGCGGTGGTGCGCCATGAAACCTTCGTGCCAATTTTGTACGTCATGACCTACAAGACCTTGGACGAGGCGATCGCGTTGCAAAACGACGTGCCACAGGGTTTGTCCAGTTCAATCTTTACTTTGAATATGCGCGAAGCCGAGCAGTTTTTATCCGCATCTGGCTCTGATTGCGGCATCGCCAACGTCAATATCGGCACTTCGGGCGCTGAGATCGGTGGCGCGTTTGGTGGTGAAAAAGAAACCGGCGGCGGCCGCGAATCCGGCTCGACCAGCTGGCAGGCGTATATGCGCCGCCAGACAAACACCATCAATTATTCGACTACGCTGCCGTTGGCGCAGGGCATTAAGTTCGATTTTTAGTTCCTAGATAGGCCATCATCCGATTAATTCTGATCCCATTTCAGAGCAAATATGAAGGTGCTTTTGAAATGGGGTTGGAAGTGAAAATCCAAGTAAGTCGTATGTCGATCAGTCCAAGGCAAAACCATGCAAAGTGAAAAGCGTGTACTGATTGTTGAAGACGAGGCCAAAATAGCCGCTGTGCTGCGCGACTATCTAGTTAGTGATGGTTGCTCCGTAGACATCATGTGCGACGGCAGCGACGTGGTTGAATTTGTCCGCGCAACGCCGCTGGATTTGGTGTTGCTGGACTGGATGCTGCCAGGGAAAGACGGTGTCAGCATTTGCCGGGAAATTCGCGCGTTCTCGACGGTTCCAATCATCATTGTGACCGCGCGTGTAGAAGAGATTGATCGCTTGATGGGCCTGGAGTTGGGCGCTGACGACTACATCTGCAAACCGTTTAGCCCGAGGGAAGTTTTGGCGCGCGTGCGCGCCCTGTTGCGTCGCGCCAATTGGCGCGATGCGCCGGCTGAGATACAACAAGCATTGGTTTTAGACGAGGCGAATTACGAGGCGCGCCTTTCTGGGAAGGTTTTGCCGCTGACGCCAGTCGAATTCCGGCTGTTGGCGACGCTTTATGCGCATACTGGGCGTGTCTACTCACGCGCCCAGCTGCAAGCGCAGTGCTATTTGGATCATCGCATCGTCAGTGATCGTACCGTCGATAGCCATATCAAGAATTTGCGTCGGAAGTTTGAGGATTTAGATCCTGGCAGCGATCCAGTTCGCTCCATTTACGGCGTCGGTTATAAATACGAAATTCCGGCACCGCCTGAGCGCTAGATCGTCTGATCGAGTGAGCATCCTGCAGCCCCGTGAACGGAAATGTGCGTAAAAATTCCCAATGTGTGCGGGATTTATCCTTAGTTCCTGCACATTTTCGCTTGAAACTTATAGTCGCAAAAGCGAAAGCTGGCGCTAAATCTGCACCGGAAATGCAGTCGAATTCAAGCCAAATACGGAGTCTTGCCTAGGCTAGAACTCCCAACGAAAAGGGTCCTGACATGCTCAAAATACTGCACCAATTAGCGATAGCTGCCTGCTTTACGCTGTTTATGAGCCCAGCTTTTGCACAGCCTGCGCCACCACCGCCTTTAGGCGCGCCGCCCGTTCCCCCCGGTAATCCATTGACAACGGCAAAGATTAATTTGGGTAAGGCGTTATTTTGGGAAGAGCAATTGTCGATCACCGGCACCGTCGCCTGCGGCAGTTGCCATCGGCCCAGCGCTGCAGGCACTGACCCGCGTACCAGTATTCATAGCGCTTTAAATAGCCTCGCCAGCACCAACCCTGGGCCGGATGGTGTTTTTGGTAACGGCGACGACATCAAGGCCTCTGCTGGCGTGCCAGCGCATGGCGCTGATGGCGTGTATCAGCCCAGCGCACGTTTTGGTTTTGCCGCGCAAGTGGGCGGGCGCAAATCACCCTCTGCGATTAACTCCGCGTACTCGCCGCAAGTGATGTTTTGGGATGGGCGCGCGGGCTCGACGTTTACTGATCCAGTCACAGGATTAGTGCTCATTCAACAGGGCGGCGCGCTAGAAAATCAAGCGTTGGGCCCGTTGTTGGATACTAATGAAATGTCGTATATCGGTGCAGTTGTAAGCGATATACCCGCGCGCTTAAGCCAAGTAAAGCCGCTGGCATTGGCGAGTGCTGTGCCGGCTGACCTGACCACATGGATCAATGGGCGCAATTACGCCGCACTATTTATTGACGCCTTCGGCTCAGCCGGCGTGACGCCAGCGCGGATTGCATTCGCGATTGCTAGCTACGAACGCACGCTCAACGCGAATCAAACGCCGTTTGATAGCTTTAATGGCGGCACCACCACCGCACTTACCGCGCAAGAGCAACGTGGTCTGGGCGTGTTCCGAGGTAACGACTGCGCGGTTTGTCATGCCGG
>JBBQBR010000245.1:0-4877 GCA_038317875.1 Lysobacterales bacterium | reverse complement strand
TCGCCGATAGGCTCCACATCACCCATCAAGCCACGCTCCAAACGTTGAATGCGTGCCGAAATGACACCGCGTATTCCTGCATCAACCACGCGGTTGAGCCAATCGGTAAATTATGGCAATGCTTTTATTAGAGGCATGGTGGAGCTGTAATCGAACGACTACAGATGGTCAATGAGTAATATTCCAATCTAGCGATGCGCACTTTTCTGGCCGCGTGCTTGCTCCGCGCTGAGCGCCCGAACTGCATTAGCTGTGCGTGAGGCCAGCGCTTTGCTACCCTGCGCGGCTTAAGAATTCAAAGCGATCTTTATGCGTAAACCCGTCGTCAATATCGCTGTACAAGCTGCGCGCAATGCCAGCAAGATTATTTTGCGCTCCTTGGGCAAGCTCGATTCGTTGCAAGTGGTCGAAAAAGAACGCATGGACTTCGTAACCGAAGTGGATCGAATGGCGGAAGCCGAAATTATCAAAGAACTGCGCCGGGCCTATCCTGATCATGGAATTTTGGGTGAGGAATCGGGCTATTCTGGCAACGTCAAAAGCCGCTTTCAGTGGATTATTGACCCGCTCGATGGCACCAGCAACTTCCTGCGCGGGCTGCCCTTTTTTTCGATCTCAATTGGGCTGGTGGAAGCCGGGGTGCCGATTGCGGGCGTGGTTTACAACCCAATGAGCGAGGAGCTTTTTACCGCGCACAAGGGTTCGGGCGCATTTTTGAACGATAAACGTATTCGTGTGGCGAACAAAACCAGCGTTGCGGGCGCTTTGATTGGCACCGGCTTTTCCCCGCGCCAGCGCGCGCGCCTGCCGACGCAATTGCGCATGATTAAACAATTGTTGACCCAGGCCGAAGATTTGCGGCGTTTTGGTAGTGCGGCACTCGATCTGGCGTTTGTTGCCTGCGGGCGCTTTGACGGTTTCTTTGAGTTTGGCCTCAAGCCTTGGGATATGGCAGCGGGCATTCTGCTAGTGCGTGAAGCGGGCGGCTTATGTTTGGATTTTGACGGCAACGAAACCTTTATGGAGTCTGGCAATTTAGTCGCGGGCAATTTGAAAGTGTGCACCAGCATGGTTTCTGCGATGCGCGTGCCGAAGGTTACTGTGGCGCAGGCAAAAGCGGGCACTGAAGTCAGCTTAGAAGATTTGTAAGACCACTCAGCTTCCTTCCATCGGATATTGATAGCGAACGGATGCATGTGTCGGCTGCAGCGAGCCGGCCAATATAGCGACAGTGACGACGCAGTCGCGCGCATTGCGGCACCGGCCAGACCTGCGGCGGACGCGGGGGCTTTATTGCATTAACTCCGTGGATCCAGAAGCTACAAAAATTACGGTGCAGTATCCGTTGACATTTTTTGCACGTTGCAACAGGCTTTCACGCGCCGGTCCAAGCGGCGTGACTTGGGTCAGCGTAGCCATGTCGCGTCGAATGCAAACCTCGTTAGGAGAGTATTTTATGGAATATCAATACCAATCATCCGGCTCAATGGGAATTGTGCCGCTGCTTTTTATGTTGCTGATAACCATCGCTATTATTGCAGGCGTCTGGAAAGTTTTCGTCAAAGCGGGCAAGCCCGGCTGGGCATCTTTAATACCAATCTACAATGTTGTCGTCATCTTGCAAATCGTTGGGCGACCAATCTGGTGGCTGGTTCTGCTCTTTATTCCGTTTGTTAACTTCGTGGTCGCGATCATCGTTTCCATCGACATGGCTAAAAGCTTTGGCAAAGGCACCGGTTTTGGCATTGGCCTTGCGCTACTCGGCGTAATTTTTTATCCAATGCTTGGCTTTGGTGATGCGCGGTATCAAGGTCCGTCGGCGCCGCAAGCCTTAAAGAACGCCTAAAAACCTATTTTGCGGTTTTTAGAGTTCTTCTCGATTTTCTAAAACCTGGTGAATCGATTGATTCGCCAGGTTTTTTACGGGTGTTATTTTTTCTAACCCCTAAACGCCTCTAATTTCTTACGCACCAGTTTGTTTTTGAGCTTCACATACACCGGCAAGCCATTTTCATAAGGCGGATAGGCTTCGCCTGCAATCAACGGCTCCAAGTAGCGGCGCGCGGCGGGGGTGATGCCGAAACCGTCTTCGGTGATGAAATCGCGCGGCATGACGCGCTCGTGGTTGGCGACGTCGGACAGCAACGCGGGCTTTATTTCATAGCGATAGGGCTTATTGCTCAGGCGTTTAATAACCGGCATCACCGCGTTTTGTTTGGCAATCGCGTAGCGCACGGCGGCTTCACCGACTTTGTAGGCGATTTCCACGTCCACCGCACTGGCTAAATGCCGTGCAGAGCGCTGTAAATAGTCCGGCAGCGCATAGTGAAACTTCACGCCGAGTTTGGCCTGCACCAAGGACGCAATTTGCTGCGCCGCGCCGCCCAGTTGGCTGTGGCCGAACGCGTCTTTGATACCCGTTTCAGCCAAAAACTTACCGGCTGCATCTTTCACGCCTTCGCTAACAACGACGACGCAATAGCCGACGCTGGCGACTGTTTCTTTCACGGCGTCTAGAAATTTTGCTTCATCGAACGCAATTTCAGGAAACAAAATCAAATGCGGCGCGCTGCCTTTGGCTTTGCCAGCCAAACCTGCTGCCGCTGCTAACCAACCCGCGTGGCGCCCCATGACTTCATAGACAAACACCTTGGTCGAGGTTTCCGCCATTGCGGCAACGTCCAGCGAAGCTTCCAGCACACTGACCGCCGTGTATTTGGCCGCCGATGCGAAGCCGGGGCAGACATCGGTGACCGCTAAATCATTGTCGATGGTCTTTGGCACGCCGACGCAAATCAAATCTAGCCCGCGCTCGGCGGCAAGGGCCGCGATTTTATTCGAGGTATCGGCACTGTCATTGCCGCCGTTATAAAGAAAATAGCCAATATCGTGCGCCGCACACACGTCCAAAAAGCGCTGATATTTCACCGCATCGGTCACGGCATCCTTCAATTTGTAGCGACATGAGCCAAATGCGCCGCCGGGCGTGTGTGCCAGCGCTTTAATGGATGCATCACTCTCATCGGTGGTATCAAACAATTCTTCGCGTAGCACCCCGAGAATGCCGTTTTTAGCAGCATAAACCCGACCAATTTTTGCTTTGTTGCGCCGAGCGGTGGCGATCACACCGGCAGCGGAGGTATTAATCACAGCGGTAACACCGCCAGATTGCGCATATAGAAGGTTTTTAGCAGGCGATGCCATAAGTTTTATTGCCTCGAAGTAAGAATGAGTTTGACGAATTATACTTGTGACGTTAGCGTATCGGGTTTGGCGGCCTGTAGTCTCGATTACAGCAATTGAATCATCGTTCAATCGAACCGGCTGTCTCCACTTTAACGAATTGCGCAGAACTTATGCGCACACAGGATCAAAACACGCATGCGCATAATTTTGTTGGGGGCGCCAGGGTCTGGCAAAGGCACTCAAGCGACACTGTTGCGGGATCGTATGAACTTGGTTCATATCTCGACCGGTGATCTTTTACGTGCCGCGCGCGCCGCGGGCACACCACTGGGTTTAAAAGCCAAAGAAGTCATGGATCGCGGTGAGTTGGTCAGCGACGATATCGTGCTGAGCATGCTTGAGGAGCGTTTACACCAGCCTGATGCCCAAGACGGTGTGATCTTCGATGGTTACCCGCGCAACTTTGCGCAAGCTGATGCGTTGACGTGCATGCTGGCAAAAATGGCGATGCCGCTCAAGGCCGCAATTTTGTTGGATGTTTCGCATGCTGTGCTGCTCAGTCGCCTAGCCGAACGCGCCAAGAAGGAAGGGCGGGCTGACGACACGCCAGAAGTGATCGCCAATCGCTTAAAAATTTATCACGACCAAACCGAGCCAGTGGTTGGCTATTACCAGCAGCGCGGCTTACTGAGCAAGATTGCCGGTGAAGGCTCGATGGAAGATATTTATGCGCAAATTGCGGCGGTGCTGAAAAACTAGATCATTGCGGCCAACATTCGCTATAGCTCAGTTTTTCTTGCGTATGCGCATCGTAAAAGCACCTTTGTCGGCCGATTGCTCAAGCGCCAAAAATTCGTGCCCATCGCGTTCGCAAAGCGCACGAATATCCAATTCAGCGAATGGATCGTCCGCTAAAACCCGGAGTTCATCGCCGCCTCGAACGCCTTTAAGCGCTTGTTTAGTCAGCACCAGCGGCCACGGGCAAAGTTGGCCGATTGCATCGAGCGTTGTTACGGAATTGCCATCGGTTGTTTTAAACATTAGATTTGTTATTCGCCACTCGGAAACACCACCATGATCCAGCTGCTGTTTTATTTTTTCGAGCTGCTGAGTTTTAAGGGTAGCCCATCGGATGCGCCTTATTCGCCCCGCTTGCTGGCGGCGTTAATTCTGATCGATATTTGTTTAGAAGCAATCGGCAACTATGGTTTTGGTAGCGCCAACGCCATAATCGGTGCTATCGCCAGCCCGGCACTGCTTATCGCCGGTGTCGCGGGCATTCTGGCATTGCGCAACACCTCCGCACGCCTATTGCAGACCTTGACGGCGTATTTTGGCGCGGTCGTGCCGCTCAATATGCTCAGTCTCGGTCTAGCTTTGGCCTATCAAGCTTTTAATGCCCCCAAAGCGGGCTCGGTTGCGGCATTTTTTGGCCTAGGCATGCTTTGTATGCTGCTTTGGCATACCGCTTTGCTCGTGCATATTTTGCGTGCCAGCGCCAATTGGTTGGCCGTTCAGGCGCTACCGGCGGCAATCGCCTTGACGATTTTTGTGACTGTGGGTGTGCAGCTGTTGATGCCGCCGGTTAGTTAAAGCACTAAGATTTTCATCCAAACCGCCACCACATTGGCATCCCGGCTTGCGCCGAGATACCAATAGTTCGGTCGGTGCGCTTATTCCGCCGCCGTAAC
>JBBQBR010000244.1:0-4885 GCA_038317875.1 Lysobacterales bacterium | reverse complement strand
ATGAAGCCTGTTTGCGCGACAAGTTACCGGAAGCGACACGCGGGCAGTTTCAAATCGGCCTGGATACAATGCGCAACTCCTGGATGCAGCTGGCCGCAAACCCACAAACCGCTGCTGCACTTGAAAGCGCCTGCGGGCAAGCAAAGGCCTCTGCTGCGGTTGCGATGCAAGCCTACGGCTGCACGTTTGAATAGTGTTTAATAAATGTTTTACGGTTTCGCCGAGCATTGAAGTTAATGCTGGGCGAAACCTGCGCATGTGGCGGGAAAAAGTTTTAGCGCATAAGTTTTCAATGCGCAATCAAATGCCAAGGCATAATTGCTGTCTGTCTGTCCTGGCAAGCGTTATGAATGTAGAGAACACGATTGAGTTGGTATCACGCAGCCGTGACGGCGACGCGGCCGCGCAAAACACTTTAGTCGCGCGATATTTGCCCCTGCTTGGGCGCAGGGGCGTTTGCCAGCCAGTGCTCTAGATCTGTCGGAAACTTCCGACTTGGTACAGATTGCGCTTTTGCGCGCGTTTCAAAATTTGGCAAGTTTTGACGTTCAGGAACCTGGCGCATTTTTCGGTTATCTGCGCCAAATCATGAGCAATCTTTTACGCGATGAGTTGCGTCGAGTTGGTCGTAGGCCAGCGATGGCGGAATTGGATGACAATTTAGCCGAACCCAATGTTTCGCCGGTGGCAAATACCATCACCTTAGAAACAATAGGCGCATACGAGCGAGCGCTGCAAAATATGGCACCAGACCGGCGTGATCTGATCACCATGCGCGTCGAAATGGGGCTTGATTTGAGCGAGATTGCGGTGCTTACCCAAAGTCCAAGCCCGAATGCGGCGCGCATGCGAGTTGCGCGTGCGCTAGCAGATTTAGCGCTGCAAATGAGCGCTTATCGTGTGAACCCAGCATCCTAAAAAATGGGTGCGGATTTGCTAACGAAAATCAGTGAGCAGTTGGCGGACGGGGCAACTGTGGACTGGAAGGCGGCGCAGTTGCAGCTGGCACCGGAATTGGTGGCTCAGCTCCAGCAGATTCAGGCGCTAGCTGCGGGTTTTGAAGGGATACGTCCGGGCTCAAGGCTGCTAGCAAGTAGCGCAGAAGCTTTGCGGCACGATCCATTGGCCGCGCGCTTTCTGCCAATTCTTAGATGCTGGGCAAACTGCCGTTTTCCAGCACAAATGCAGGCGCACACGCAAACACCAGCGCAAGCACAAGCACAAGCGCAAGGCGCGTCGCCTGATCTAGTCAAAAAAACGCTACTGACAACTTTGGCACGTGTGCCGCGAACGCTCGACCAATCAGAAGGTGCGCTGTTGATCTATCTTCGCGCCGAGCTAATACGTGCATTAGCTGCGCAGTCCTCCGGCGATCCTGAAAATGATGCCGCAGACTACGAAGAGGCTCTGCAGAAGCTGTCCGCCATTCAGCGCGAAGCGGTTGTCTTAAAATTTGAGTTTGGTATGAACTTTGCCGAGATTGCGGCGGCGCTTGAGCGGCCGAATGCGATGGCGGCACAAAATTTAGTGGCGCGCGCTTTGATGGCGATGGCCAGTATTTTGGGTGCGCCTTGACCCTAGCGTCAGAAGCATCGCTGGAACAGGCGCGCCGCGCGGGCGAAAGCCAAGAGCAGGCATTTGATTTGGCGTATCGCTTAGCCGCGGGCGAAGATATACGCGCGGAACTGGATGCACTGACTGATGCGCAGTTGATACGTGGCTTGCGCCGTTTGGACGAATTGCGAAAGCGTTGGCAAACTGACGCCCCAGATAACGGCGGCCAGATCGAGCCTGGCCCGCGCCGGGGGCATTTAGAGCGACTGCAACTTGCCGGCAGCGGTAGCTTTGGCGAGGTTTTTCGTGCCTTCGACCCGAGCTTGAATAGAAACGTGGCACTGAAGCTCAAACGTAACGACGGGAATGGCGAACTTTTTGGCGGCAGCCGTGATTTTATTGCGGAGGCGCAACGCCTCGCGCGGGTGCGCCATCCGCATGTTTTGGCCGTGCACGGTGCCAGCATGCATGCGAATCGTGCTGGCATTTGGGCTGACTGGATCGACGGCGCGACATTGCACGAGCGCCTAATCTGCGGAAAAAGGCTCACTCTAGACCAAGTTTTTGTGCTCGCGGGCGAATTGCTTGGTGCAGTTTCAGCTGTGCACGATGCCGGCATCGTGCATGGTGATATTAAGGCCAGTAATGTGATGCTCGATCAGCGCGGACATAGCGTTTTGATGGATTTTGGTGCGGGTTTTAGTAGTCGCGAAGGCGACGTCAAGCAGTTTGTAGGCACGCCACAATATTTGGCACCCGAGGCTGTAGCCGGCCCTTTTGCTGCGTTTAGAATTCGCGAATCGCCAAGGCGACATACCGAGTGCGGATCGCGCTCAAGGCGCACTGAATAAGCTTCTTGATCGGGAAGGCAGCCGACTTTTCCAGCCACTGCGGCTTAGTTTTACTGGGCCTATCGTTGATGCCAATGGTGCGGAAAGCGTCAAGATACGCAAACTCTATGAAGCGGTATTAGCGCGCCGTCGCAGCGTTTTTGCACCGGGATCATGACTTGCGTGCGCGGTCGGCTTTTCAGACTCAATCCTTGTAAGGTTTTGAGCAAACGACTTACCCTAAACGCTCGGAAAACGCTTGAATCCGGGCGGCGCGGCTATCGCCCAAACGAGCAAGCGCCTGGGCAAATTGTGCCAACACGGGTTTCAGCTGCGCGCCGTCAAAGCGCTTTTCTGAAACCCCTTTTGCCAGCGCCAGCAGCATCGGTTCAGCGCTTTGCAAAAACCCACCCTGAAGCCAAAGCTCAGCAATGTGGAGCTGTTCGGTGTAAGAAAGCGGTAAGGGCAAACCGGCTTGTCCGTGTTCAAACCAAACGCTATGCAAAGTCTTAATTTCGCTTAGCTCGACGTCTTGCGCCAGCAAAACGCGCCGTGCGGCAGCTTCAGCGGCAACACCGCCAGGGCCAAAGCGCGCTGCACGATACGCCGGTATTAGGATATCCAGCCGCCGACGCTCATAAAACGCCAGACTGCTTAATAAAGAGTGCGCGCGCGCAAAATCAAGTTCGCCCAAGGCTTTGATGCCATCGCGAAGCTTTTGCGCCTGCTCAGCGGCGCTGGATCGCGCAGTGCTGTTTGGTGAAGTGCTGCGTGGTGAATTGACGCCGCTTTGTTGCGGCGATGTAGGCTGGGTTTCCTCAAAAAACGACTCATTCACTCTGCCTAACTTGACAAAGCCCCAGCACAAAGCAGCGCCGGCGATCATGCCGCCCGCATGCGCGTCAAAACCGATGTTTTCCTGGCTTGTCAACATGGAAAAGACTTCCTTTCCTAGCCAAATAGGCAGCAGCACCAGTGCGGGCACGTGTAAATAGTTAAAGTAAAAGCCGAGCCAGTAAAACACACGCACCCGCCGCAAACCCCACAGTACCGGCAATGCGCCCATCAGGCCAGCGATCGCGCCTGATGCGCCCAGCGCGGTAATCGGCGTGTCATAGCGCCAAAGCTCGGACGCCAAGCTTGCTGCGAACCCGGCACTCAAATATGTCAGCAAATACCAGCGTTTAGTTAGCGCGCCTTCCACCAGCAGCCCAACAATGATCAGCATTAGCATATTGCCCAGCAAGTGCTCAAAACCACCGTGCATAAAAGTGGACGTCAGCATCGTCATCGGGTTAAAGGTGCCAGTTCGGTGCGCAAAGCGTTCGGTGAAGTTCGCGCGTTGCCACAACCCATCGAACTGCAACCGCTGCTGGTGATAACTAGCATAACCGGCGCTATCGATCCCAAGAATTTTCCCGGCAACAATACTGCGTTGAAAATTCTCGTCTGCCTGCAGCTCTGGAACCAACAGCCTGCTGCGCCAGGGTTCGTCAAGTTTGCCGGCCGCCTCATATTCCTGGCGCCGCTCTAATGGCTCGATTTGCGCAATGAACGCAGGAAATTCATGTTCTCCTAAATTTGCGCTGACATAAAACGCGATCGCTTGACGTGCTTTGCTATCTGCTGGCACTTGCAGGGCAAAGTACACGATGCAGTTGATGAGAATCAGCAGCAACGTCACCCACGGCAGAGTTTGTCGATTCAACGGTTTATGGAGCGGCAAAATCAGCATTCGGACGTGCTTGGTTTACTTATGTTGGCGGTGCTGAGCTTAACGCGTATTTGGTGCTCGATTTTCGATACCTTCATCGATGAATCGCCATTAGATAAAGCCGCAGCTTGGCTTAAGTTAGGCCTTCAACCCAGTTTCACCACATTTGCGGCCGCACCGCTGGAAAAAGACTACACTCCGCGCCCTCTAATTTCGTTCGGATTTTCCTGTTATGTCAGCACTTATTTGCGGCTCGCTTGCCTATGACACCCTGATGGTGTTTCAAGACCAGTTCAAAAATCACATTTTGCCGGATAAGGTGCATATGTTGAACGTGGCGTTTTTCGTGCCGGAAATGCGCAAAGACTTTGGTGGTGTGGCGGGCAATATTTCTTATAATTTGAACATGTTGGGCGGCAAGCCACTGCCTTTTGCCTCAGTTGGATCGGATTTCACGCCCTATCGCGCGCGTTTTGAGAAGCTTGGTATCTCACTGGCGCACGTGTTGCAACTGGATGATTGCTATACCGCGCAGGCGTTTATAACCACCGATCTAGATAACAACCAGATTACCGCTTTCCACCCGGGTGCGATGATGCGTTCGAACGAGCAGCACGTTAAAGATGTGTTGGCCGCGAAAGTGGGCGTAACGTTAGGAATCGTTGCGCCCGATAGCCGCGATGCGATGCTGCAACATGCGAACGAATTTTCTGAAGCGGGTATGCCCTTTATTTTTGACCCAGGCCAAGCGCTGCCGTTGTTCAATGGTGCGGAGTTCAAGCACTTT
>JBBQBR010000243.1:0-4887 GCA_038317875.1 Lysobacterales bacterium | reverse complement strand
ATTGGGACTTGGCCCTGCGATGGTGCAACGGCCAGCATTAGAGATGTTTAGCCGCAAAGCCACTGCGGTTGCGACCAATGTACCAGGCCCGCCTGCGCCGCTGTATTTGGCGGGCTGCAAAATTACCGATCAAATGTTTTGGGTGCCACAAACCGGTTCGGTGGGAATGGGCTTAAGTATTTTGAGCTATAACGGCATGGTGCATTTTGGTCTGATTGTCGATAAGAAAAATGTGCCCTTACCCAATTTGATTGTGCAGCGATTTAAGCCAGAGTTAGAAAAGCTATTGATGCTGACGCTTCTGGGTGCCCATACAGTGGAACACGCTGATGAATTTTCTGATGCATCTAAAGCGAGCCGTGCTTGCGTAGTGCCAGTAGTGCCGCAAGCAAAGCGCGCAGTGGTTAGCAAAATGCCGGTTCTGCGCCACGATGCAATAACAAAGGCCGCTAAAGCACGCGTCGCAACGGCTGAGGCTACAACGGCGACGATTGCGATAACAAAGGCGGTAACAAAAAAAGTCCCGAATTTAAGCGCAAAAGTTAAGAACCGTTAGCGTGTGCGCCCAAAGCAAAGCGCTTTGAAAAATGATTTTGTGTTACATCTTTCGCAGCGCGCATCAACAAGGCACTATCCGCGTTACGGACGTATTATGAAAACGACGAAAACGATGAAAACCCCTAGAGCAACCAGCACTCATGAAAATTGATTTACTTGAAGATGATCCAGACCAAGCGGCACTTTTGCGAGTGTGGCTGGAAAGTGAAGGGCATATCGTGCGTTGGTATCGATCCGGGGCAGATCTGACGCGGGCTTTGCATCGTGATGTCCCAGATGTGCTGCTGTTGGACTGGGTTTTGCCGGAATCAAGTGGTATGGACGTGCTGACTTGGGTGCGTCAATCGTTTCTTGGACAATTACCGGTTATTTTTATTACGGCGCAAGAACGCGAAGATCAGGTTGTGATGGCGTTAGAGGCAGGGGCGGACGATTATTTAGTCAAGCCTGCGCGTCGACGCGAGTTAATGGCACGCATTCAAGCGATTGGAAGGCGTTCTGGATTAGCTCAGCAAGGTCAGCAGTCCTTGACTGGCACTGAGCCTTTCACTTTTGATGTGCCAAGCCGAACGGCAAGCGTTGAGGGCAAAGCAGTTGAGTTAACCAGCAAAGAGTTTGACCTTGCGGTGCACTTATTTTCATGCGCAGGGCGTTTGGTGACTCGAAGTTCGCTGTTAGAGCGTGTTTGGGGCCGAGATTCACAGGCAGTATCAACCCGCACAGTTGATGCGCATATCAGTCGAATTCGCAAAAAGTTGGAACTTGATGAACGCCATGGCTGGCGTTTGATTTCCATCTATCAACATGGTTACCGTTTAGAGCGGATCGCAGCAGTTGGTGCGGATGACACGAAAGGCTAGGCCGGTAGCAATCAGGTTTGTCAGTAGTATTTTATTTGAGGGAAGGTCAAATGAGCCAAAATAGTACTGACAAAACTAAGCCCGCTGTGCGCGCAAATGTTGCGCCCGAAGGCAATGTCGATCAAATTCGCGACATACTTTTTGGCGGACAGATGCGTGATTATGAGCGCCGGTTCGATGAGCTAGAAGAGCGTTCAAAGCGTGAAGCAGAGCGCGCAAGAGCAGAGTTTATCAAGCGCTTTGAAAGCATTGAACAACTGCTAAAAGAGCAAGCGGACAAGCACGCGCTGCAGCTCAAAAAGCTGGATGCTGAGCTTAAAGCAAGTGCGGAAGCAGCGGCAGTAAGCTCGGATCGTCTTGCGAAAGCGCTGCGTTCTGAGTTAACGGATATCGATGAAAAGCATGATGCAGGTGTTGCTAGCCTGCGTGATCGTGTGCATAAACTGGCGAATGAAACGGCAGAGTCTTTGCGCTCGAGCCAAGATGAGATTTCTGTGGTGATTGATCGTATGGGCACTTCCCTGCGAGACGAAAAAGTCGCCCGCGATGAGTTGGCTGGGTTTTTCAGTGAAATGGCCTTGCGCTTGACACGTCAATTCGACTTACCTAAATCGGTTAAAGGTTAGCGCCGCACACACGCGGCGCACGTGGCTGCGATGAGCGAATTTGATCGACTAAAAGATCTGCTGCTTGCTGACGAACGTGCCGAGCGCCAGGCGCAAGCGCATGCGTTTACGGAAAAATTAGCGGCAAGTTTTGCCGATTTACCGCAGGAGCTTCCCGATCTATTGCGCCGCGCGCAAAATGATGACCGTTTGGCGCGCGCGCTGGAAAAGCCGCTGTCTCAGGGTTTGGAGCGCATCGCCCGGACGCAAAAAACGCTCTTGATCTCGGTGCTGTTTCCGCTAATCGGGCCGATTATTCGCCGTTCAATCGCAGAAACGCTGTCCCAGTTAATGAAGGATATGAACCGCGCGGTGGAGCACAGTATTTCGCCGACCGGGCTGCGCTGGCGTTGGGAGGCGTTTAGAACGGGCGTGCCATTTACCCAGGTTGTGTTGAAACATACCTTGCGCTATCGGGTGGAGCATTTGTTGCTTGTGAATAATGACGGTGGCCTGCTATTAGCGCATGTGGCCAATGTCGATGCCGAGCTTGCTGATTCTGATGCGGTGGCCGGAATGCTGAGCGCGCTACAAGATTTTGCCCGTGATGCGGTTTTTGCACATCAAGATGAGGCACTGAAATCAGTTGAAGTGGGTGGCATGACGCTAAAAATTATGCGTGGGCCGCTTATGCATTTGGCAGTGGCGGTGCGCGGTGAACTGAGCGAACCCGCGCAGCAAAGCCTGAGTGTGTTGGTCGAAACATTACATAACGAGAGTGGTAGTTCTGACTTAGATGCTTACAAAGCACAGTATCGGGATCTAATCGCCGATTGGATGCTGAAAAATGGGCAAGAAAGTTCTGAAGCGATCGACGATGCGCGTGCAATTGCAAAAGCCAAGCCGTTATTACCCAGGGTAGTAGCAGGGCTCGCGGTTATCGCCTTGCTTTATTGGGCTGGGTTGGCGGCGTGGCATCGCTATCAATCAGATCGGCTTGAATCGGCGCTGTCAGGTGTTCCAGGCATTTTGGCGCAAGTGAGTTTTGCGTCAGGTAAATATCAAATTAGCGGTAGCCGCGACCCATTTGCCGAGCCGGTGATGCAGGCGGCTATGCAGCTGAGCATCGCAGCCGATGCCATCGATGAAACCCAGCTGCGCCCCTATTTGTCGCTTGACCCGATTATTTGGCAGCGCCGTTTGCACGCCAGTGGTCAGTTGCCAAAAGCCCTAAGGTTGAGTCAGGATGGCAGCGCGATCAAAATAACGGGTGAAATGACAGGAATTGCGTTGGCCAAATTACGCGCTGATTTGAGCCTTTGGCAAACGCTGTTGAGCTTTGATTTTTCCGGTATCGCAGTAAACGATGCCGCAAGCCAGCATCAGCGGCTTGAAATAATACGCCAGCTTGCACTCATGCGCGTTGATCTGAGCGATACGAATTTCGATGCCAATGCGAGCTTAAATACCTTAATTGCCCAGTGCCAGGCATTGCTGAATGGCGCACCCAATCGAATTTTGCGGCTCACTTTGGTTGAATATGTGCAGGGCGAGCCGTCGGTAATTAGCGTTGGCGGCACGGCGGCCGCGAATCGCCTGCGCACTGAACTAAAGCGCGTGGAAATTCGTTTGATTCCCGTGCCTGCTGCGCGTGAACAAGTCAATACTTTAGCGCTGTCTGAAATTTCTTTACGGTAAGATTGTACGATGGAAAATTCCTCCTTGCCCCCCGTAACGGCGCTATCAGCCAGTGTTGAACCCCGTAAAATTTGCCTTTTGGGTGATTTCGCGGTGGGGAAAACCAGCTTGGTTTCGCGTTACGTACATAATGTTTTTAGCGATCGATATCTGACCACAGTCGGTGTAAAAATCGACACGCGCATTGTCGAATTGAGTCAAATTCCGGCTAGGTCCAGTTCACCACCCGGCGCAGAATCGACAGAGAAACAGCCCGCTGGGGTCGCACTGCGCAGCATCAAATTGGTGCTTTGGGATCTGGCCGGCGCAGCCAACTTAAACGCGCCAGCGAGAGCCTATATCCAGGGTGCCCATGGATTTTTAGCCGTTTGCGATGGTACGCGGCGCGCGACTTTAAACACAGCACTGACGCTTCTGAATTCGGCCCGTGAACAAATTGGCACCCGGCCGGCTGTGCTTTTAGTGAATAAGCAAGATTTATATGAGTCGTGGGAGGTTGATCAAGATTCTTTGGACTCCGCGCGTTCACGCGTTGCCAATGTGCTGGCCACTTCTGCGAAAACGGGTGCCAATGTTGATCGCGCGTTTCGCTTGCTTGCCGAGCTGTGTGCATGACCTATTTACTACCCGAGGTTGTACGCGACTACTTGAACGAAGTTTGGTTTGAGCAACGCTCAATGTTTTGCGCGTTGCTAACCGAGCGCGGCACAGTCGCGCAAAGCTTGGGGCCGGCACACATTTTCGGACTAAGCACAGATGCCGTCGAGATTTTAGACATGATTGCCGGTTTGGCGGCGGATGAGCATGTCGTGATCCCATTCGTGCAATTCGGCAACGGTAGGCCCGCGCATTTGCATCATGTGTCGCGCGCCGGTCAACGTTTTGTCTTATTGTTTTCAGCCGACAATACTTTTGCCGAAATGGGTGCGCAGCAGCAGCTTGCAAATGAACTTGCCTTGGCAAATGTGCGCCAAGCGCAAACTATTGCAGCGTTGACGCAGGCGCAGCAATTGCTGCGTGACAGCGAACGCGAACTTAAGCGCACGCATGATCTTAAAAGCCTTTTTATTAGCAAGATGTCGCACGAGTTTGGCACGCCAATCACCGCAGTTTTGGGGCGTATGCGCTTGCTAGAAGGTGTATTAAACACAGCCGAGCCTATTCCT
>JBBQBR010000242.1:0-4889 GCA_038317875.1 Lysobacterales bacterium | reverse complement strand
GAGCTTGAATTTTTGAATTGCAACCAATTAAAGATGCGTGCGGTGACGCCGTGGGGCACTCAGGACTACAACTTTACCCGCTTGACTGCGCCATTGGGGACGGAGTTTTGCGCTAGTTTTTGACGAAGACGTTGGGCTGTTTGCATCAGTCAATAGAACCGTTCGCCCTGAGCTCGTCAAAGGGCAGAGCAACATCACGTCTAACGGAGGAAAGTGTACCGCGCGCGACCGATTCGGGCAGACACATAAGTACTTTCCGCTTCGTCAGTATTTTTACCGCCCTGCCCTTCGACAGGACGAACGGTTCTAACGACTGATTCGGGTAGACACATAAGCCCTTCGCGCTTCGTCGGGATTTTTACAGCTCTTCTCTTCGGTCTGCAGATTCATTACCAACCCGCCGAGCTAATCAGCATCGCGATTCAGCTCTAAGCGCTCGAATTGAACTAAGATTCAGGCCGAAAATCACGCGACGGATTGCGGCTATGACGAGTTCTACTTCCCCCCATTTTATTCCCGGACAGCGCTATCACAGCAACGCCGAGCCTGAGCTTGGCTTAGGCACGGTGATGCGCGTTGAAGGGCGCGCGGTTCAAGTGGTGTTCACGCTTTCGGGCATTGTCAGGCAATACGCGCAAGCTAGCGCACCGCTTGCGCGTCCTGAATTCAAACCGGGTGATGTAGTGTTGCGGCGCGGCGAAAAGCATGAAATCACGCACGTTACCGAGGCCGCAGGCTTACGCACCTATCAGTGCGGCGAGGTGAAATTTAGTGAGGGTGAACTTGACGATCAACAGGCCGCAGGCGAAGCCGACGAACGTTTAATTGCAGGCCGCTTGGATACCAATTTGCGCTATGCGCTGCGGGTTGAAGCACTGGAACGCCGCGCGAAGCTGCGCTCCTCGGTCGCAAATGGTTTGTATTCGGCAAAAATTTCCCTGCTCAAGCATCAGCTGCAGGTGGTGGACTTGGCACTGAAGCAGCCCGAGCCTCGGATGTTGCTTGCCGACGAAGTGGGCCTAGGTAAAACCATTGAAGCCGGTTTGATTTTGACGCGGCTACTTGCCAGCGGCCGGGTTTCACGCGCGTTAATCATCGTGCCGGAAGCATTGGTGTATCAGTGGTTTATTGAGCTGATGCGGCGCTTCAACATTAAGACCGCGATTTTTGATGAAGAACGCGTTGAGTCGATTGAAATGATCGGTGAAGGCCGCAATCCTTTCCAAGACGATCAAATCATCCTCACCGATTTAGCTTTTTTATCCGCAGCACCAAAGCGTGCGCGACAGGCCGCCGATGCGGGCTGGGATATGCTGATCGTCGATGAAGCGCACCATTTGCAGTGGAGCGAAGATGCAGCCAGCGTCGAATATCAACTGGTAGAAACCATAGCCCTTGCCACACCAAGCGTCATTTTGTTGACAGCAACGCCGGAACAGCTGGGTTTAGCCGGGCACTTTGCGCGCCTGCGCTTGCTTGACCCCGCACGTTTCCATGATTTTTCCTCGTTTGAGAAGGAAGCGGCAAGCTATCAGGACATCTCCAAGCTGGCAGAAGCGCTGCAAGACGATGCGCCGCTGACCGATAAAGTCGTCAAGAAGCTCAACGCAGTGTTGTCGGATGAGCCCAATCTAGGCGCAAAAATCCGCACCGACAGTGACGAACGTGAGCGCACCGCGCTGCTGGACGCATTGATTGATCGGCACGGCACCGGGCGGGTGATGGTGCGCAATCGGCGGGTGAGCGTCGGTGGCTTTCCGGCACGCGTGCTGCATGCCGCACGTTTGGATAGCGCGCATGATGAAGCGCTGAAAGCGCGCCTATCGTTGGAGTTCAAACGCGATATCGGGCAGACGGAACTTCCAGTTTCCGCGAAAGCAGAGCTGCTGGCAGACCAAGAAAATCCGGAAATTCGCGCGCTCACGCACGACCCGCGTTTTGCTTGGCTGCTCAAACTGATTGACGAATTGAGCCCAGCGAAGCTGGTGCTGATCTGCCGACACGCTTATAAAGTGCAGCAATTAGAATCGGCATTGCGACTGCGATCCGGCATTAAAGTCGCGCGCTTTACCGAGGCGCTGAGCCTAGCGCAACGGGATCGTAACGCCGCCTATTTTGCTGACCCCGAAGGCGCGCGCATGCTGCTGTGTTCGGAAATAGGATCCGAAGGCCGCAATTTTCAATTCGCGCACCATTTAGTGCTGTGGGATCTACCACTGGATCCAGATTTGTTGGAGCAGCGCATCGGCCGTTTGGATCGTATCGGCCAAAGTGAAGAAATCAAGATTCATGTTTGCGTGCTAAAGGATAGTGCGCAGGCCTTGGTGTTAGATTGGCATGAGCATGGTATTGGCGGCTTCGCGCAAAGCCCAGCCGACGGCCGTGAACTGCTGCGTCGGTTTAGCGACCGACTTACCCAAACCGCACTTCAATTGGCGGACGGCGCGGCGGGCTGCCATGCCAATGCGGCCAAGCTGATTGAAGAAACCCATGCGTTACACGCGCAATTCGCCGAGCGTATCCACGCGGGCCGGGATCGCCTATTAGAGCTTGCGGCACAGCGTGGCGCGGGCGGGCTAGCGTTGGCGCACGCCATGGGGCAAGAAGATGCAGACCCTGGTGCCGATGAATTTTGCATTCGCCTACTGGAAAACTATGGTGTTGGCACCGATGAATTGCGTCCGCGCACTTGGTTGCTGGATCCAGAGATGATTAACAACCCAGATTTCACCGGCTTAGGTGCGGAAGCGTCAACATTTAGTTTTGATCGCGGCTTTGCCTTGGGCCGCGACGATGTGCCGTTGCTTAAAATCGATCATCCATTGATTCAGACCGGCCTCGAAATTCTCTTGGGCTCGGAAGAAGGCAATGTCGCCTGTATTGTCGACCCTGAAT
The DNA here is from genome assembly GCA_038317875.1 of Lysobacterales bacterium. Lineage (GTDB taxonomy): Bacteria > Pseudomonadota > Gammaproteobacteria > Xanthomonadales > SZUA-5 > JANNYA01. Next base: position 1,994 of record JBBQBR010000242.1, on the reverse strand, counting down.
TGCCGCAGCAAATCGCGCTTTTGGAATGTATTTTTGTGCTGGAGTGCGTGGCGGATCGCAAACTGGATGCGGATCGCTACCTGCCGCCGCAGCCGATGCGCGTCGTGATCGATACCAAGCTGACTGCGCGTGACTGGCGGCCGAGCGATCGCGCCATTAAACGCGCGGACGAACAGCAGGTCAATTTGCAGCCGCTGCGGCGGGTTTTGAACACCCTAATTCCCGAAATGGTGAAGGGTGCGCGTAACAATGCCGAGCCGATTGCGCTCAAGTTAGCAAACGCCGCTACTGGCTTTGCCGAAGAAGAAATCAACGCCGAATTAACTCGGCTCAAAGCGCTCAAACGACTCAATGCCAGCGTGCGTGAAAGTGAAATCACCACCCTCGAAATGCGGCTTGCCGGCCTACAAGCCGCCCTGCCGACCGCGCGCTTGCGCCTCGACGCGGTGCGCTTAGCTGTCAATCCCGCCTTTTTTAAGTTGCGATAGTGATCAATTCAATGGAATCAATGGAAAAACGCTTAGAAACCGAAATGCACGACACCATTCCGCTGGTGCGCGCGCTCGGCTTGAAAGTGGCGCAGAGTAAGGATGGCAGCGTGGTCTTCAATGCCGCGTTAACGCCGAATATCAATGATAAGGGCTGCGCTTTTGGCGGTAGCTTGGCCAGTTTACTGACGCTGTCGTGTTGGAGCGTGCTGCGCGCGCATACGTGGGCGCAGCAAATACCGAGCGATATTTTTGTCCACACCAGCCGCATCGTCTATATCGCACCGATTTGGGCTGATTTCACTGTACATGCCAGTTTGAGTTCGCAAGCACTTAGACTATTCACCGAGACTTTGACAGCCAAAGGCAAAGCAGCCGCCATAATTCGGGCTGAGGTTCGCGCTGCGGACGGCGTTGCTGCGACTATTGAGGCGCGGTTTGTTGCCAAAACCCCGGACAGCGCTGATCGTCAATAACCTCAAATCGTCATTGCGAACGCAGTGAAGCCATCCATTTGCTTTTCTCGCGAATGGCGAGCTACGACTCATGATTTTGAAGGTAAAATAAGTCCATCAACAAATAATTTAATAAACAAATAATTTAATAAGCAAATAAGGATTAGAAATTATGGCTTGGCTTAAAGTTTTCCATATTGTTTTCATGGTCACTTGGTTCGCGGTGCTGTTTATGTTGCCGCGCTTGATGGTGTATCACCTCGAAACCGATGACCAAAAGACGCGCGCCAAATTCGTTGAATGGGAACGCCGGACGTATTTGCTTGGGCATGTGGCGTTCGGGTTAATGCTGCTGTTTGGCATGGCGCTATTGATCGGCTACGTGCAGCTTTCACCGCTGTATATGAAACAAGGCTGGCTGCATACCAAGTTATTACTGGTGGCGCTGCTGTTTGGCTATTTTATTTATTGCGGGATTTTGTCCAAGAAAATCGCCGCTGGTAGCAACACCAAAACCAGCAAGTGGATGCGGCTCTTCAATGAAATTCCGGCGGCATTTTTAATTGCAATCATCGCTTTGGTGGTTGTGAAACCTTTTTGAGTGCAATCCGTGACGACAAACCTTATGCCACCGCCTGCTGAAGTTCTGCAAGAGTTCCGAGCACTGTTGAACGCGGCGCGCGACAGCGGTGATGCGGAACCGACTGCAATGACAGTTGCGACAGCCGGTAGCGACGGCGCAATTTCCGCGCGCACGGTATTGCTGAAAGACGTTGATGCACGTGGTTTTGTTTTCTACACCAATTTCAACAGCAACAAAGGCCAGGATTTGCAAGAAAATCCGCGTGCCGCACTATTGTTTTTGTGGAAAGCTCTGCGTTTAGAGGCCGGTTTGGAAGCGCAACAAGTCCAGGTGAAAATTGAAGGCGGCGTTGAAGCTGTCAGTGATCGGGAAGCGGACGACTATTTTGCTCAGCGGCCACGTGACAGCCAAATTGGCGCATGGGAGTCCAAGCAATCAGAAACCCTGGATTCACGGGAAGTATTGCTT
>JBBQBR010000241.1:0-4900 GCA_038317875.1 Lysobacterales bacterium | reverse complement strand
GTGACCTTCGCTGCCAGCGGGGTGGGCACGATTAATAATGATGATGGCGCGGTGCTAAACATTGCGAGCGCAAGCATTGTCGAAGGCGCAGCGGGCAGCAGCAATCTGAATTTGGTCGTTACGCTCTCAAACTCAAATAAGGTGCCAGTAACCGTGAATTACACCAGCGCTGATGGCACAGCAACGGCGGGCTCCGACTATACGACCAGCAACGGTAGCCTGACATTCCCGCCTGGGAATTTAAGCCAAACGATTGCGGTGCCGATTGCGGGCGACAATATCGTCGAAGCGAACGAGACCTTCACAATTACGCTAAGCGCCCCGAGTGGTGCCACTTTGGGAACTGCAGTTGCAACCGGCACGATCACCAATGACGATACCGCCACGCTTTCGCTCAATAGCCCATCACAATTAGAGGGCAATGCTGGTAATACCCCAATGAACTTCACCGCGACATTGAGCAATCCTGTGCAGGGCGGCGTCACTGCCCTAGTCAACACTGCTGACGGCAATAACGCGAATCCTTTGCTGAATGCGACGGTTGCTGATTTAGATTATGTGGCGATCACCAACGGTGCATTGAGTATTGTTGGCACGACGCAGGTGTTTCCAGTGCAAATTATTGGGGACACCGATGTCGAACCGAATCAATCACTACGATTTACCATTTCAGGGTTGACCTTGCCCGTAGGGATTCCAGCGGGCGCAGTTACCCTCGGCGCGCAAGGTATAGGCACGATCAATAATGACGATGCCACGGGCTTAAATATTGCAAACGTAAGCGTATTGGAAGGCAACGCAGGCACTAGCCTGATGACCTTTAACGTCACACTGTCTGCACCGAATAAAGATCCAGTCACCGTGAATTTCGCTACCAGCAATGTGACCGCGACCGCAGGCGTGGATTATGTTGCGCGCAGCGGCACGCTGACTTTTGCCAGCAACGTCGTCAGCCAACCTATCGCAATCACCATCAACGGCGACGCAATTTACGAGAATAACGAAACGTTTAACTTGACTTTGAGTAACCCAACCGGCGCCACAATCGCTACTGCTACGGCAATTGGCACCATCACCGATGACGATACCTTAAGCGTGGGCATTGCTGATGCTTCCGGGCCAGAAGGAACAGCAGGCGCACCGAACACCTTGAGTTTTGTGGTTACTCAAGTCGGCGCTTCCTCGCTGCCGGTGACTGTGCAATTTGCCAGCGCCAACGGCACTGCGATTGCACCGGGTGACTACACCGCCGTCAGCGGCACACTCACCTTTGCGCCAGGCGAAAACAGCAAAACCATTGTTGTAAATGTGATTAGCGATCCTGAGGTAGAAAACTCCGAAACTTTCACCCTCACACTAAGCAACCTTACGCCAGTGAGCCCATTCGTAACGCTGAGTCGAGCGACTGCAACCGGCACAATTCAGAACGATGACGCTTTTATCCAAGTACCAACTCTCGATTGGCGCGGCGCAATGCTGTTGCTGATCGGGATGATGGCATTCGGTTTTGCGGCAACACGGCGCAGCCTCGGCTAGGTTTCGCTGTATTGAATTAAAAAGAGCGCTTAGGCGCTCTTTTTTTTGCCTGCTAGAAGATTTAGAACTGGAATTATCCGCGCCGCGCCGCAATCCCCGCCCACTGGGCTCATTTATGCTTATGGTCTTTTTTTGTTCCCAGCCCATAGCGCATCCAAAAGCTCCAGAGTGGGCGCTTGCGTCAACGCCGTTTCACCGAAACGGCGGATGAATTCCTTTTGCGACAGCTCGATAAAGTTGGGAATCTTCGCCGTATGCAGATCGCGATAAATTAGTACACGCCCCTGAATCAGGCTTGGAAATTTAGGCACCGCTAAAGTTGCAAAGTAAATAATGCGGTCTGTTGTCGTTGTAACGTGCAATAGCAGCGCATCCAGTTTGGGATTGTATTGGTCAGTGGCGTTCTCCGAAATATTGTCACTTTCTAAGCTTACGTTGTCTTGTGCCGCACGTTCCCAGCACACCGGGTCGTTTTCGCATAGCGCCAAAGCCACAGCCAATTGCTTTTGATATTGCGCGCGCAGTTTGCCCTCTGGCTGCATCGGGTAAATCACCCGGCTAGTGTTGTTTGCCAAATCCACAATGCGCATGCGCAGCGGATGCACGGGCGCAAAATGGAATTTATACCCTTCAATTGGAGGGTTACTTTGGCAAACGTCGGCGGCTACGCTCATGTACTTTCAAGGAGCACATTAATGATAATGAAGGCGATAGGTATTGCAGTTTCCAGCGTCATGTTATTGCTTAGTAGTGCGCAAACGCATGCTCAAGCGATTTCGCAGGGGCGTTTGCTCGCGAGTGACGCTGCACCTGCGGCCAGTTTTAGCCACAGCATAGATATCGATGGCGACGTCGCGGTCATTAGTAACTCGAATTCAACCAATCCCTACGTCTTCGAACGCGTCAACGGTGTTTGGACTGAAGCGGCGCGCCTTGCGCCGGGTGAAAGCACGGCAGGATTTAACTATGGCTATGTCGTCGCTGTCAGCGGCAACACGATTGCTGTTGGCGCGATTAAAGTAAGTGGCGCGGAGCCGCGCTATGGCGCTGTCCATATTTTTGAAAAAAGCAACGGCAGCTGGGGTAAAGTGACCAAGCTAACAGCTTCAGATCCAAACACGTCACTCGACGGATTTGGCGCGAGCATTGATTTGTCCGGCAATCGACTCATTGTTGGGGATGCAGGCTTTAACGGGCCCAACAATTCAGCGCCCTTACAAGGTGCCGCTTATGTTTACGTCAAGAATCTGATGGGCTGGCAATTTGAAACGAAGTTGATTGCCAGCGACCGCGCACCCTACGACAACTGTGCTGGCCGTGTGGCGATAGAAGGGGATCGGGCATTGGTTAGCTGCGTGGGGTCTGATAATGGAAATGCTAGCCCGAATTTCAATGCCGGTGCGGCGTATGTTTACCAACGCAACGCCAATGGATGGCTGCAAACTGCAAAATTGACTGCAGCACTTGCCGTGGGCACAGAAAACTTGGGAAGTAGCGTTGCGCTGTCGGGTAATCGAATCGCGCTCGGCGCCCCGAATGCCAACAGTGGCAGCTTGGCACGCAGCGGCGCGGTTGATTCGTTTGAATTTGACGGCGCTAATTGGGCGCGTAACCCCCGGCTAATTTCGCCAGACCTGCTTGCAAACCAAAATTTTGGCAATAGCGGGTTAGCTTTTTCCGGGACTTCGTTGCTGGTTGGAATTCCCGCGCACGTCGTGAACGGTCAACCGTATGGGTCGATGTATCAGTTCAAGCAAGCCGCGTCAGGCAGCGCTTGGGCACAAGTTTCTCGTTTTGAACCTTATGACAACGTGGCATCACAATTCTTTGGCGCTGTGATTGCAGTATCGGGCGAAACGATTATGGTTTCAGCTACAGCGCACAATGAGGGACGTGGCGCTGCATACCTTTTATTTGATGGCATTTTTCTCAAAGACGGCTTCGAGAGTTTGTGAAATTCGCGCCCAGCCAATGGCTTCCAACATTCATCGACACGCAAAGTAAATGTTTGCCATCAAACGCGCTGACTTCTAAATCCTGCAGCGGGAAGCCCGCAATCGCGCCCTGCGCTAACACCAAGCGCACGCCTTTTTCGACCGCAGATATGAAGTTATGCGGAATTGAGCCGCAATTACCCCCGCCGCACCGCAATCCCCGCCTTCGCCGCCCACTGATGCACGTCGCCACGCGCTAACGCGATACCAATCACCTCGGGAAACTGATCCGGCGTGCAGGCAAAGGACGTTGATTTGTGAACAGATAGCCTGCAATCATGTGCGCGCGACTCCATAGCTATTTAGAAGAAAAACATGCCGAATTCACAAAAGCCTGACTTTGGTGGTGCTCGTGGCTCAAACACGGGCGACGACTTCCATGAATTTTGGGCAATGCGCCAAGCATTACGCCTCATTGAGCGCGGCTCTAGGCTCAGCGCTATCATCTTGGAGGGGCTGACCGCTGATGCGGGGGCTGACAACAAATGGGACGGGGTTGACTGCACTCTACTCTATGGATCTGAGCAAGCGACTACTGCCGACAGGGTTGAACTGCAGCAACTTAAGTACTCAGCAGCGAACGCGAGCGCATCCTGGACGGTTGCGCGCATTTCGGCTTCTAAGACCGCAAAGCCGAAGTCCTCGGTCATTAGCAAGATGGCGACGGCTTATGCTGCCCTAGTGGCCAAAAGGTCAGCACACAACCGTGCAACCGTATCAGTGCAGCTCGTTACTAATCAGCAGATAGATGACGCCCTTATCAAGGTGATTGATGAAGCCCGTGCTTTGAAATTAACCGGCCAATCAGAGAGTCCGAAAACTTCTAGTAATCTCCAAACCCTCAGGAAAGCGAGCGGTTTGGCACTCCCCGATTTTTGCCAATTCGCAAAATCTTTGGACTTAGTAGGCGCAACGGGCTCGCGCTTCCAGCTTGAATGCGAGGTTTTGAAACGTATCGTCGATTGGGAAGACGTAGAATTCTCCGAGCTTGCAAGCGCGCTACGACGATATGTGCACGACCTTATGCTCCCAGAGCGCACCGGCGAATTTATTACTCCTCACGACATCTTGCTGAAGCTTGGTGCAGGCGATGCGTCCGTTCTTTTCCCGGCTCCCTCAAGCATCGATATTGTCGATCAGCCAGTTATACGCACCAGCATTGTTGACGCTGCGAAAACCTTGGAAGGCAGCGGGACGCAGTACTTCTATTTGCACGGAAATGGCGGGCTTGGAAAAACGACCGCTCTTCAGCTCATAGCAACAGCGCTACCCGAACAATCGGTCATGGTCGTCTACGATTGTTACGGCGCTGGTTCTTACCTAGACGCTAGTAAATCTAGGCATCGGCAGAGGGACGCCTTTGTGCAGTT
>JBBQBR010000240.1:0-4911 GCA_038317875.1 Lysobacterales bacterium | reverse complement strand
GCATTGAGGCCAAAAATGCTTTTTGCAGCGCGACTAGTTCGACGCTCATGGTGGCGTAATCATTTGGCCAAGTGCCTCGGCTTGCGCTGCGCGCGCCTGGTTCAACTCTGCTAGCAGCTCTGCCAAAGGCGGAATATGATCATCGCGCTCAATCATCGTGCTGACCGCGCCGAAGCGCCGGGTCGCGTCGCTATACAGCGCCCAGACTGCATTTGGCACCGCGTGGTCGTGCGTGTCGATCACATAGTCACCGTGCACGCTGTGTCCGGCAAGATGAATTTGCCAGACGCGATCAATTGGAATACCGGCGAGGTAATCCAGCGCATTGAAACCGTGGTTGTGCGCGCTGACTTGAATATTATTGACATCAAGCAATAAGCGGCAGCCGCTGCGCTGCGCAACTTCGGCGACGAACTGCCATTCTGGCATTTCTGAGTCGGAAAACTCGACGTAAGAGCTCAAATTCTCCAGCAGAATTTCGCGGCCGAGAAACTCTTGCACCTGATTAACGCGCGTCACGACGTGCTTAATTGCGGCCTGTGAATACGGCAGTGGCAGCAAATCATGGCTGTTAATGCCATCGATTCCGGTCCAACACAAATGGTCGGAAATCCACGCGGGTTCAATCTCTTGCGCGAGCTGTTTGAGCTTATGCAGATATTGTTGATCGAGCGGATCGGTGCCGCCAATGGATAGCGACACGCCGTGCATCACAACCGGATAACGTGCACGAACGAATTCAAGGTTGCGGCGCGGTTTGCCACCGGCGACCATAAAGTTCTCGGAAATAATCTCGAACCAATCCACCGCAGGTGGATTCTCCAAAATTTCGCCCAAGTGCTGGGCGCGCAGGCCCAGGCCAAATCCTAAATACGGCCTGGACTGCGGTGTCATGGACTTGAGTGCGGCGAATTAACCCGCAGTGCCACCGACGGCTTTACAACTGGGAGCGGGAATCGCGACGAAACCTTTACCTTTGCAGCTGCCTTGACCCTTGCAGGCGTTGTCGGCGGTTTTGCAGTCATTGTGGCCTTTGCACATATTTGCACCCATACAATGCACCATGCTTGAGGCCGACGCGGCCGCAGTTTTGCCCGGATCAATCGTTTTGCCGCCCATATTGGCACACGCTTCGGCAGACGCCATCGTGAAACTCTGCGCATGGCAGCTGGCTTGGCCTTTGCACTCGTTGGTTGCAGTCTTGCAATCATTGACGCCCGCGCAGGTGTTCACGCCGCCGCAGTGCACCAGCGCAACCGAATCACTGGCCGCCATCTTGTTTCCAGCGGCTGGCATATCTGCACAGTTAGCCAAACTTGCTGCCATCAAAGCGAGGGATGCACCAGAAAACTTAGAAAGGATATTCATACTCATAAAATTACTCCATTGAGAGAGGGACAGTGCTGACCAATTAAGTCTTTTGTTGAATTACCGCGAGTTGTGGCGCACATGTGTAGCGAACAGCCTTGCTAACCAACGGTCGCAGTTTTTATCAGACCGTGGGGATGGCTGTAATCTTTCACAACTCATTTACACGCGCCCTACTCAACGCGCCTTGCCGCCACGCGTCAAAACCCAAAGCAGCACAATCCCAGCCAGTGGAATCAAAATCAACGCGGCGGTATTAAGTGACACTTGCTGGGATCTATAGAACAAATAGCCGCCAAAAATAGCCAGTGCTAGCATTACGAATCCGACGCCGATTAAAAACGCGCCACCGGGCGGCAGCTTATCCAATCGTTGTAAAAGTGATTTCATACGTTCTTCCAACTATCCACATAGCCCGGCCATTCGATGTTTTCGATCTCGGCAACGTCTAAGGCGTCGCGGGTATCAATCATCACGGCGTATTCGTCGGTCGCGGCTTTAGTTTGCACCAACATTTTGCCTAGGGCTTTGGGATGTGGCCCATGCGTGAAACCGCATGGATGGAACGTGATCATGCCGGGGTGGATATTGTCGCGGCTGAAGAATTCGCCACGGTGATAGAAAATAACTTCATCGTAGTCATCGTTATTGTGGAAAAACGGCACTTTGATCGCACCCGGATCGGTTTCAAATGGGCGCGGCACAAAGGTGCAAACAACAAAACGATGCGCTACGAATGTTGTGTGCGCGGATGGCGGCAGGTGATAGCGGTGGCTCATCAGCGGCCGAATATCTTTGACGTTAATACGCAGCGGGCACAGATCCCCGTGCCAGCCAACCGCATCAAGTGGGTTGAATGGATAGGTAATCGTGGTGATTTGATTGCGTCGCTTTACCTTGATCTTCCACTCGCCAGCGCGTTGGCGCTTAAAGCGGTCGTCGATTTTGGGTGCGTCCATCATCGCCGGGTCAAAAATAGCGTGCGCGCCGACCAAACCTTTTTCCGGCAGCTGGTAGCTGGAATTGGTTGCCTCTATCAGCACCAAATCCATCGGCTTAAACGCATCCAGACGCCAAACCGTGCCGCGCGGGATCACGATGTAATCGCCAGCGGTGATCGTTAAGTGACCGTAATCGGTAAATAAATCGCCCTCGCCGTTGTGTACAAAAATCAGCTCGTCACCATCCGAATTGCGCACCAACTCGGTCATGGAGCCCGGGCAACGCCAGCTGCGCATTTTTACATGCGCATTGTGCAAAATCAGGGTCGCATCCCACGGGCTGACCGCCTCGCCAATAATTTTATTGGTGTCAAACGCACGCGGCTTGAGCGGCCCTTCCATTGCCGACCAACCGGTGGGCGGCTGCTGGTGATACATAAAGCTCGCCGGGCCAAAAAAACCTTCTTTGCCCAGCTCGCGCTCGTAAGTACCATTCGGCAGATCCGCATGCGCCTGGCGCGAAGCGTTACCTTCGACGCGGGAGTGGCTAAACCAACTTTTGGACATTGCAAATTCCTATAAACGGTGAAATTAATTGGCGGAAGGATACTTGGTTCATTGTGCAAATGGGTTCATTGTGCAAATGGGTTCAATCTGCGAACGGGTTCACTGCGTGAATGGGTTCTATGCGTGAATGGTTCAAGGTGCAAATTCAAACGCAAGTATGGCGGGTGATTAGTGGGCCAGTCTGCGCGGATCAAAGCGCCAAATAAACTGCGAATTGCCAGCTGCTTTAAGATCAAACCGTTACCCAAACCGCGTAGAAAGATACGCAAATGCGGCACGTAATCCCTGACAGGCACCACCTTTGGGCCGGCCGGGTTGTTCGGTGTCGTTCCAACAGAAGGTATCGATATGCACCCACGGGATCGCTTTGGGTACGAATCGCTCTAAATAAAGCGCCGCTGTGATCGCGCCAGCCATGCGTGAGCTGCCAGCGTTATTCATATCTGCAATCGGGCTGTCGATCATGCGCTGATAGTCCGCCCACAGGGGCATGCGCCACAGCGGATCTTGAACAGCAGTGCCCGCCTGGATTAGCGTGTGCACCAGTTCGTCGTCGTGGCAAAACGTCGCGGGCAAATCGGGCCCGAGCGCCACGCGTGCGGCACCGGTAAGCGTCGCGAAATCCAGGATCAACGCGGGTTTGGCCTCGACCGCATAAGTCAAAGCATCGCACAGCACCACGCGCCCTTCGGCGTCGGTATTGCCAATTTCCACACTCTGGCCCGAGCGCGTGGCAATCACGTCACCGGGTCGATAGCTCATCGGCCCGACCGCGTTTTCGACCGCAGGCACCAATAGTTTCAGGCGAACTTTCAACGTTGTCTGCATCACCAACTGCGCCAACATGATCGCCACCGCCGAGCCGCCCATGTCTTTTTTCATCAGCGCCATGCCATCGGATGCTTTCATATCCAAACCGCCCGTATCAAAGCAAACGCCTTTGCCCACTAGCACTAATAACGGCGTGCTGGCGTCCGCATCGGGGCATTGCCAGTTCAACTCCAACAGCCGGGGTGGACGATGGCTGGCCCGTCCGACTGCGTGGATCGCCGGGAAGTTTTGTGTCAGCAAATCATCGCCGACTATTTCGCTGAATTTGGCGTTTTCGCGCTCAGCAATGTCAGCCACGAACGCGCTTAATTGCTGCGGCCCTAAGTCTTCGGCAGGCGTGTTCACCAATGCGCGCGCGCCAGTGACCGCTGCCGCCAGCTGCAACACGCGATTGCGCGCGGCATCATCCGCGACTACCAGCTGTGCCGTTTCAGCGGCTTTCTTTTTATAGCGCGTAAAGCGATCTGCGCCTAAGCACCAGCCTAGCGCCAAGCGTTCGGCTACCGGTAATGCGATTTCGCTAGACAACTGATACGCACCTTTGGGCAAGGTCAGCGGCAATTTGCCAAGTGCATACATATCGCTTGCGCGATTGACCACCAACACGCCGCTGAGCCCGCCATCGCGATCAGGAAGCAAAGCCATCTCGCCGTTCTTCGCGCTAAACCCGCTGGCTTGCAGCCACGTTTGCAGGGCTGTGGTCTGCGCTTTTAGCCATTCCGAGTAGCTTGCCGCTGCAATCAAATGGACCGTTTTCGCGCTCGGCGAACTTGAAACTAGACTCATGTTTGCTGCGCCAAATTTTGTTAACGCATCAGTTTGACACCTTGCCCGGCATTGTCAAAGCAGGCAAGGGTGGCTTTAACCCAGTAAAACATTTTCAAACTAGACCAACGCCATTGCCGCCGCGCGTTGCGCACGCAAATCATGCGGCAATTCGGCAAATTGATAATCAAACATGGCACTCACTGGCGGCGGCGCAAGTTCCAGGTAGGCATTTACTTCCGCATCTACATCAGCGCCGCATTCCTGCAGCCAGCTTTGCTCAATCGCTTCAGACCACTGGCCTTGTTCGGTTAGATATCGACGTAGGCGCAGCATTGGCTCCAGTGTCCAAGCGTGTTTGACTTCAGCATCGTCGCGATAACGCCGGGCATCGTCGGCGGTGGTGTGATCCCCCAATCGATAAGTGACGAGTTCCACC
>JBBQBR010000239.1:0-4915 GCA_038317875.1 Lysobacterales bacterium | reverse complement strand
TCGCTTGGAACCGATATCTAAGCCTAGGGGCTGGCCCGATGTTATAACCGTGTTCCTGCGCTCGCTGACCGAGAATTGGGACGGCAAACTGATTGCGGTTATCGTCTCGGGCTATGACGGAGATGGGGCCGCTGCGCTTTGTGGCATTAAGGAGGTGGGTGGCACCACAATCGCGCAAAAGCTAGATACTGCCATACAGCCGGACATGCCCGAAAGCGCGATTGCAAGCGGCTGTATCGATTACATTTTGTCCCCGGAAGACATCGCGGCTCAAATTATAAAAATCGCGCGCGCTGAGGACTGAAACACGAGGTGCAATACGATGACGGCGTTGCTGCAGGGCCGCACATAACGCATATCGCGGTAATATGCGTTTTCGAAAAGGACGCAGAATGCGCACAGCTAGTTGGTACTCTGGATTTGCAAAGTCGGCTTCCCGCTTCTGCGGCAGGCCCAGAACATTTGCATTGGCCGTTGCCGTCATCGCCGCTTGGATCGTGACCGGGCCCATTTTTTCGTTCAGTGATACCTGGCAACTGGTGATTAACACCGGCACGACCATCATCACCTTCTTAATGGTCTTTTTGATTCAGAACACGCAAAACCGTGACACGGAAGCGATTCAGGTCAAGCTTGACGAGCTGATTAGGGCAACCAAAGGTGCGCACAATGCCTTGCTTGATCTGGAAGAATTAGAAGAGGATGCACTTGATGCATTTCGTAAAAAATACCAAGCCTTAGCGAGCTCGGCGCGAACCGATTTGGGGCTAGGTAGCGACGACACCGGCACGCCGGAAGCTTGAGAGCTGCTCAAATGCAGAAAACCCCAGCAGACGCCGGGGTTTTTTGGGATCAAAACGCAACTTTTTACTTGTGCATGCTGATCATAAGATCAGCCAATTCATCCGCGTGCTCTTCTTCGACGGCTAATATTTTCTTGAGCATATGGCTCGTTGTGGGGTCATCAAAGCCCAAATAGCGAATAAATTCACGGTAGCTATCGATCGCGATGCGTTCGGCGACAACATTCTCTTTAATCATTTCACTGAGCGTTGTGCACTCGACATATTCTGCGTGGCTGTTTTTGGTCAGCTCATCAGGCGAAAAATTAGGCTCCCCACCAAGCTGCACAATGCGCTTGGCGATGGCGTCGGCATGGCCAAGTTCTTCATTGGAGTGCGCTAAAAACTCGTCTGCAACCGCTTTCGAATGAATACCGGTGGCCATAAAGTGGTGCCGGCGATAGCGCATCACGCAAACTAGTTCGGTCGCAAGGGACTCGTTTAATAGCCTGAGCACCTTGGTACGATCAGCTGAATATCCAGCGGTTACTGCACCCTGCTCAACGTCTGCGCGCGCACGTTTGCGAAGGGTTTTAACGTCACTGAGCTCTGATTCGGCTAAAGTTTTTGCGGCCACGGGCTTTGTATTACTCATTGATATGTCTCCAATAGTGGCCAAATTGCGACGTCGTTGCCGCAACTGACCAAATTCTGTTTTTGCCCAAATGTTCTGGCGGGCAATTGACCATGTTGGGTGACTCTAAAATTAGCGAATTAACGAACGGGCGAACTCGACGACAGCTGGCTCAAAACATCATGCTCGCCCACGCCAACCGGCTTCCCGGTGACAATTGATGCCGCCATGGCCACCATACGCATCATTTTTCCGTGTGGCGCATCCCAATATTCCGCCACTTCAGGCACGACTTTAATCATACACAGATTGGGCGAATCCGGCCCGTCTGGGAACCAAGGCTTGGCCATTGGCGTCCACAGGCGATTGATGCGCGCGCGATCTGTGTGGATTTCACCGTGCCCAGAGACGGAGACGTACGTGCCCTGATCGGCATCGACAAAACTCAAATTGAGCACCTGTAGCTGGTTAACTTTCGCTGTTTCTAGGTCTGTAAAAAACCAGATCGAGCCATCGCTTGCCATTTCTAGCGGTGCCATCGGGCGGCTTACTAGCCCGCCTTTCTCATTGACGGTTGTCAGCATCGCAACGCGCATGTGTTCAATTAATTGGCACAGTTCCACTCTTTGCGCGACAGTTTGATTTTCAGTTTTCAAAGGACTACTCCGTGTTGAATGACCCTAATTAGCGTACAAAAATTGCAATTAGAATGATGATGGGAATGGGAATGCCAAGAAAAAAAAGCAGGATCGAGCGCATGATTAAATTCCTATTTAGGTGGGTGAAGAGAGCGGCAATACGGTGCTTTACACCCTAATCGTCGCGATGCCGCGCGCCAATCGTCGCGCTTAAACTTGCAATGAAAGCGCCAATCAGCAGGGAAATGAATAGCCACAGCGACGTGTTTGCTGCGGTTTTTCGGGCCTTATCCGCTAGCAATTTTGCGGACGCCTTCAACTCTTGCGCGTGTGTTTGCACTAAGTTGAAACTATCGCGAACCCGCGTCTGGGCCTCTGTTTGACTTAAGCCGGTATGTTGTTCAACTAAACCAGTCACATAATTCAGATCATCGTCTGGCAAAGTCTTTTTGCCGTCTGCACCCCGCATGAGCGCAGTTGCAAAAACACGGCTGACGTCGGCATAGCTGCCCTGGTCGGAATGGATTGCGTTGCGTCGTGGTCGATGCGCACCTTCGTCAGAAAAATCTTGCGAAATGGGTTCGACCGCCGGATCCTGAGAGCTGACGATGGGTTGCCGAAATAGTTTATCTAATTCGTAGCGCATACTGCTACGTCCGATCTGCCCGACACTACGCTTTGCTGGGCCAGACTGCGGGGAATTAAGGGCCGCAATTGCGCCATCGGTGGTGCTGCCTAAAACTGCTGAAATCGTGGCCGTCAGCAGTGCGGCGGTAAATAGTGTCGCGACTGCCCACGCCAAAAAGCCATGTGCGGTGTCGCGAAAATGCACTTCATCAACCGGCACGGACAGCCATTTTGTACGTAGCCGACCGGCTAAATAGCCACCTAAAGCGGCAGCGGCGAGTTGCGTAAAGGTAATCCAAACGATGCTGGCTACGCCTAGGGTGCTGGCGGTAACGCCAGATTGCGCCCAGGGCGACACTGAAGACAGCCCTAAACCGGTGCCAAGTATCAGCAGAATGAGCGAAAGTGAGGCAGCGCCAGATGCGCCTGCAAAGATCGCACCCCAGGAAACTGCGCTGACGGGTAAGTCTTGAGTTCGGGTGGATACGCCTAAAACAGGCGTCGGTGTTGTACTGGCAATGATCATATTTACACTCTTATATAGACGGCCGATCTAGATCAGAAGGCAAGTAGCATCGGCAGGAATGGGCAGTGAACTGAGCCACAAAATAGACGAGGCCCAAAAATAAATGAGCGGTAGAAATAGTTGAGCCCCGATAATAGTTGAGCCCCGGGGCACGCATCCAAGCCGCCCTAAATCTGGAGTGGATGCGACTGCGCCTCGGGGCTCGGCAAAACGGTTAAAGCTTCATTCGTAGTAGGTAGCGCTTACAATTTCAGCATCGCGTGTCGCGGTAATGGCGGCTTCATCAGCTGCTAGCGTCGATTTAGCGGTGCTCATGCAAGCATCTTCGCCAACGCCCTTAAGCGCGTCACATTTTTCTTTCTCAACGTTGTAACGACCTTGTGCATCGGTCATGGCGACGTCGTATTTGGTCTTTGCTGTCACCATCATGGCGTCTGATTCGGCTTGCGTGAGCTTCTTAACTGCGCCAGCGTCGGTCACAGCGAGGTCTTGCTGTGCATCGGCTACTTTTACTTGAGCATCGGCGCGGTTGTCGTTTGCATCTTGGCGCGCTTCTTGGCTTTGCTCGGTCGCGGTTTGTTGTGCTTGGGCGACGTCTTTAGCAGTCTCTGCGGGGGTCTCTTGACATGCGGATAATGCAAAAACTGAGATCGCTGCGGCTAAAATTGGACGGTAAATCATGGGTTAATTTCCTTAAAGTTAAAAACGAAATGGGTGCTCATTAAAAGCATTTATAAAAACCTGCGGCTAAGCTTGGCAACTTTTTCGCGTTAAGCGTGTTGCGTGTACCTAGTATTTCTTTGTTTAGTTCTTATCGTCGATGTGCTGATCAGCTTCTTTCTGGATGATTTCGCCAGCGCGTTCGGTATCTTTACCGACACCTTTGACGGTGTTGCACGCTGCCAAACTCGCTACGAATGCAGCGATAAAAAGGCTGACAATAATTTTCTGGGCTACGGTTTTCATTTGAACTCCGATAAAAGATTGGACTATGGATTTTGAGAAGCAATTTAATTTTTACAATTTACTTGGAAAAGAAAAAATTTACGGCTAACGGTTACAACGTCTGTTTGAAATCAAAAATAGCGTGTTGCGATGTCGCAGTCAGTGCGGGCCCGCACTTAAATCGCACGCCGACCTTGGATCACGCGCACCAGCACAACGACGATGGCGACGACCAGTAAAATGTGGATCAGTCCACCCATGGTGTAGGACGTGACTAGCCCTAAAGCCCAGAGGATAAGTAACAGTACGGCGATAGTTTCAAGCATGACGTTGGCTCCCGAGTTTATGAACCGCTATTAAGTAGCGTAGGGGAATCATGAGCGCAAATTTACGCCGCTTCGGTGCGGTAGCCCGCTTAGTTAATTAATTTTTTTGCAGCGAATTTTTTGCTTTGCGCAGCCGCCAAGCCGTGCTTTTGCGCTTAACGACGACGGCTACGGTTTGACTACAACGACTGCATTTTACTGGGCGTGCGGTCGGTAATCTCAACGCCAATTCCGCGGTAGCCGACATAACGACAGCTGCCATCAAACATCGGTTCGCCACTGACGCGAAACTTTTGCCGCGAACCATCGACATTGGTGCGATTGAAGATGAAATCCAAAAACGGCGCTCGCGCCTGCACACGTTCGCGCAGCACTTCGCGCTCGGCTTCATCCCAACCCATCGCGTCGACCGCTGACGTATTGCTCATCGGACTACT
>JBBQBR010000238.1:0-4917 GCA_038317875.1 Lysobacterales bacterium | reverse complement strand
CCGGTCGCCATGTCATCGTCGAAAAACCCATGGCGCGCATCATTAATAGCGACGATTTCTCCATCCCGATCAAGCACGGCGATGTGCGCCAGCATCGAGTTCAGCACGCTGTGCTTTAGTTCCTCGCTCGCGCGTAAGTTTTTCCCGGCTTGCTTTTCATCTTCCAACACGCTCAAAAGTGCGCGTCGCGATCTTTCACCCAGCGCCCATAGCCGGTCGGTTTCCTGTTTGCTGGCTGACAATTCATCGAAATGTTGCTGCATCAAAGCCCCGATGCGCTGGTTCTCGGCGACTTGCGTGGCCAATTCCCCAGCGTGCCGACGCCATTCTAGTATGGCGATAGCTTGCCGTCCCAGGGCGCTCAGCGCGCTCAATTGCTCCGCACTCAATGCCTTTGGTTTGCGGTCAATCACGCACAGTGTCCCTAAGGCGTAGCCTTCCTGCATGACCAGCGGCACACCTGCATAGAATCGGATGTGCGGATTAGACGTAACCAGTGGGTTATCTGAAAAGCGCGGATCAAGCATGGCGTCGCGCACTTCCATCACTTCGCCGTTGTTTAGAATGGTGTGCGCGCAGAACGCAATGTCGCGCGCAGTCCCCGCCACTTCTACGCCCACCTTGGCTTTGAACCACTGCCGCGTTTCATCGACCAATACGACTAACGCGATCGGCGTTTGGCAGAAGAGCGCGGCCAGTCTGGCCAAATCGTCAAAGGCCAGTTCCGCCGGGGTGTCGAGCACTGCGTAATTTCTAAGGGCCTCCAGCCGTTTCGCTTCGTTCGGTGCAAGCGGCGCTTTCATAGCGTCTCAAGGCTGGCATAGCGGGGCGGCTGATTTTGCCGGACGAGCTGCTCGTTCACCTCTCGCTTCAATTCCAAAACGCGATCCTCGCGGCCCAGCAAGACTTCCTGCCAGCGTTGCAGTTCGTGCAGCTGCTGTTGAACTTCCCGCTCCGCCTGTTTGCGTTCGGTGATTTCCAGCACTGCGCCCATTAAACCTATCACTACACCGTCCTCTGACCTCAGCGGAAAATAGTTACAGATCCAATCGCGCTCCTGATTCGGGTCTTGGGCTGTCTTGCCATGGATTTCAACGTTCAGGACGGGTTCGTCGCGCTCAAAAACCGGACTATATGCTTCCTTAATGAAACCGGCGAGTACGGGCACGATTTCTTCAAGCGTCTTGCCGTGGTGATGTGCGACAGGAAAGCCGTTGATCTCCGCCATGCGCTCGTTGATTCGTCTGAAGCGATAATCGCAATCGAGGGTGAACAGGCCGATTGGCGAAAAAGCATAGATTTGTTCAATCTCGCGCAGGCGCTGGCGCGTTTGCGCCTCGCTGCTGCGTAACGCGCGGCCCGCTTCGCGCAGTGCCACTTCTGCAAGCTTTTGCGCGGTAATATCCAGGTGCGTACCCACGACCCGCAAAGGCTTGCTGTCGCCGTTGCGATCCACCACGCTAAAGCGATGCAGAAGCCAAACGTCGTGGCCTGCGCGATGACGCGCGCGGATTTCCGCTTCACCGCTAGAACCGTTCGGGTTCATGATCACAGAGTCGAACAGCTGTGCTAGTTTGTGCATATCCTCGGGATGCACCAGCGAATGCCAAAATTCGATGTCTGGCGGTGGCGAGTGTGAGTCTAAGCCCAGCATAGTAAACCAGCGATCATTGACTTCGAGCCCGCCGCTGGGAATGTCCCAATCCCAATAGCCAATGTTGCCGCCGCGTATTACGAGGCGCAGCTGCATCGTGGCTTCATAGTTTGCCTTTTCAATCTCTCGTCGCGCTGTGACGTCACGGGTAACGCCGATGTAATGGCTCGGTGCCCCTTGCGCATCGAATACCGGTGAAATTGTCAGCTCATTCCAGAACCAATTGCCAAGTTTGCGATAGTTGAGAATCTCCCCAGCAAATTCAGTGCGGTTTTTTAAGGCCGATCGAATTGCCATCACGGTTGCCGGATCGGTTTCAGGCCCCTGTAGTAAATTGCAATTCTTGCCCACGATTTCGGCTTCGCTGTAGCCGGTAATCGCGCTGAAGGCGGCGTTTGCCGAGACTATGCGATGCTCGGCATCGGTTATCAGCACCCCCTGAGAGACGATTTTAAGCGCGGTGTCACTGAGGCGCAGCGCGGCTTCGGCGGATTTGCGCGCGCTGATATCGCGGGTGATGCCAAGTACTGCGGTAATCTTGCCGGCGTCATTGCGCAGCGGGCTAGCGTGGGTTTCGACCCAGCGGCGAGTGCCTTTCAAACCGGTAATTTGGAATTCTAAAACGCCTGATTTCCCCTTGAATACGCTGGCGGTGAGGGCACGAAACGCGGCGCGGTTCGGCTCGTCGATCAAAGCATCGACGCAGTCGTTTTCGATCTGTTGGAACGAATCCGCCTCGAACATGCGCAAGCCCGCCGCATTCATTTCTAGCAAACGGCCATCGGCATCCAGCAATTTGACGCATTCTGGTTCGGTTTCAATGATCGCGCGCAGACGCCGTTCGCTGCTGGCCAATGCACTTTCTACCCGCTTGTGCGCGCTGATGTCTGTTACGACGATGCGAATTTGTTGCTGTCCAAGCTTGAGTGTGCGCGCTGCCGCGCTCAATCATTGATTTCATCAGCAATTTGTCACGAACCGTCAGTCCGTGAAAAGCAAAGCTGCGCGCGTGCGTTTTCATAGCTTCAATGTCCCTGTGTTGAGCTGAGTGAATCGCGACTAGTCAATGCGCGATTGATTACGGAGATGTGGGTGATGTGACCGAGATGATCGGTTAGCGGCGAAATCGTCAGCTCATTGCGAAACGCGGTGCCATCTTTGCGGTAGTTGGTTAGCACCACGCAACACACGCGCTGGTGCGTTATCGCATCGCGAATGAGCGCTATGCCCTCGGCTTCGGTGCCAGTGCCCTGCAAAAACAAGCAGTTGCGACCAATAGCTTCGGCTGGACGAAAGCCAGTCAGGTCAAAAAATTGCGGCGTTGTGTAAACGATTGGCAACTCGCGCTGACGTGCATCGGCAACGACTACAGCCGCGCGCATCGCATCGGCTTGACGACGCAGCTCGATTAGCCGGTCACGGGTAATGCCGAAATCGGCAACCTCAACGATAGAAACGACCCGATAGGAATGTCCGTCATAGTCGAAACTATGGCCTTGGAACAACACATTCCGTCGGTTACCGCTGGAGTCAACCACTTCGCCTTCGCTGGCGAATTCCGGTGCGCTGACGGCGAAAACACGGTCAAAGTTGTGTAACTGCAGGCCCACGAGTAACAGCCGCTGCGATTGCCCGAGTAAAAGATCAACGTCCTTGTTCAAGGCTTTGGCGAAGCGATCTGTTATCAACAGGATAATTCCGTGATCATCCAATACGCACATACCCACGCGTGCGGCTTCGATACCACAACGCAATAGATTGTTTTCAAACGCGAGAGTTTGCATAGTCATGGCGCTATCCTCGCAGCTGCACTTTTGCCTTCGCTATAGATAAAAGGTCTTAGTCGTCCAGAACTTTTGTTAAAAAATTGCCTATGCCTATCGATTCCAAATACCTCGTTCGCCGTCTAGAACTATCGGACGCCAATTCGCTCTTTGATGTGGTTCGCGCGTCGCTGGCGGAACTAAACTACAGCCTGCCGTGGTGCAAACTTGACTACTCGATCGAGGATGCGGTGGCCTGGATTAGTTACAGCCAAAGCGCCTGGCTAAATCGCAGCGAATTTCCCTTGGGCGTATTTGACGCCGCAAGCGGGCAGATCATTGGCGCCGTTGGCATCAGTCAGATCAACAAGGCCAGCGGTATCGGCAACATTGGCTATTGGGTCGGCACACCTTACGTCGGTCGTGGCGTCGCGCGGTTTGCGGCAAAGCAAGCGGCAGTGATGGGTTTTAACGAACTTGGCTTAACACGCTTGGAAATTGTCACGCTTACACACAACTTCGCAAGCCAACGGGTCGCCGAGGCGCTAGGTGCAACGCGTGAATGTGTCGCTAGGAACCGGCTCTATTGGCAAGGCGCACCGCACGACGCGCTGGTTTATTCTTTGGTGCCAGGTGATATATATCGCGAGTGACTTTTATCGCTTCGCTTGCGGACTGTTTTAGTGACAGGTCAACTGCGTTTCGCTGACCTTTGGAGCATTTCGCGAAAACTTTTAATATCGGTTTCGCTTGCAAAGAAGTGTTTCGGAACGAGGTGATACAAATCGTCGGTGACGTAAAGCATGAAAACGTTTTTGCTCTCTTTCCAAGAACGTAAATCAGACCAAACGAGCATGCTTTTTCCGTTTACCGTCTTTGCGCTCAAACCGCTTTCTTCCGGCGTCAGAACTTGTTCTCTTTGAAGCTCCTTGTATTGCCGAAACTGTCGCTTTACCCAGAAAGGCACGTAGATGAAGAAGTATGCAGATAGGTAGGCAAGCACAGCTAGCATTATCCATTTGCCCCAGCCTGGATCAGGTTTGGAACTGAAAAATGCGAGCCACAGAACCCATATTCCAAAGGATAGAACTAATAGCCCTAGCGCCCCAATGGCCTTACGCGGGGCAAGATGAAGCCAAGTGGCAGTTCGCAGATCCCGCTCAGTAAGTGTGCCTTTAAGTTCCATTTTCCCTCAATAAAATTTCTCAATATCCCCGCTCAATCTCAACCACCCCCGCAACCGCCTCACCCCGTTCTAAAGCCCTGATTTTACCAACAATTTGCGCAATGCTTTGATCGCGGATGGTGCGGGCTGAAGTATGCGGCGTGAGCGTTATTTTTTGCTGTTGCCAGAATGGATGTTCAGCGGGTAATGGTTCGGTGCGAAATACATCGAGCCTGGCACCGGCTATGTGCCCTTGATCGATTAAGCGCAGCAAATCCGCGTCCACCAAATGCGCGCCGCGCGCGACATTGATTAGGTAAGCGTTCGGCTGAAGT
>JBBQBR010000237.1:0-4922 GCA_038317875.1 Lysobacterales bacterium | reverse complement strand
ACCGGCGCGTCGCGCCATCCACCCAATCAGCGGCCAGCGTGAAATTTCTGATTTCGCGACAAAATGCACCACGCGTTGGCTGTGAATCAAGGTGATGTCTAGCCAGCTGACGTGATTGGCCACGCTTAAACAGGCACCGGCATGTGCTGTGCCAAACTTGACGAGGCGAAAACCAAAAATGCGCATCAGGTTGCCTTGCCAAAAACGCACCATGTGATAATCCAAGCGCTCACCGCCAAAGTAAACACGCGCCGTAAGCGGATTAATCATGATTAAAGTGATGGGCAAATGCACCGAAATGTGCCAAATAAGCATTGGCACGCGATAGGTATAGCGCCACCAGCGCACGTTTGAGGGTGTTTCAATATTCACGGTGGCGGTGATCCTCCGGGTGGGCTAGCGTTTGTGCCGTTGAAGCTTCGCTTGAGATTTTTTTCTTAGACGAAAAGTTTTGTAACCAAAGCGTGAAGGAGTTTAGTCCTGTGGTGCTGGAGCCGATATTCAATGTAGACGCGATATCAAGTAGCGTTCAGCTGAGTTTATTGGAAGTGATGTTCTCGAATTATATGTGAAGACCTAGGTTCTAAATCAGTTCGCACTGATTCTTAGTCAGTTGAAGAAGTGACAACGCAAATAGATCCGTGGGTTCTTTTAGATTGATTCGAAAACAACTTATACTTCAAAGGTTGCTTTGAGTCACACGTACTTCGCGCGTATTACATCGCTATTGGCCCGCAAAAAATAGTACCGTCGGCTTTTGTTTTGGCTGAGCACAATTTATGTCCACATACACGTCCACGCACACATCGACATTGGTGCCCGTGCTGGCTCAAAAGTTGGCGACGCTGCTTAGCGATATGCCGAAAGCGGAGCTTCATATTCATATTGAAGGCTCGCTTGAGCCTGAGCTTATTTTTGCGTTGGCGAAGCGCAACGGCTTGAGCTTGCCCTTTGAGAGCATTGAAGCTTTGCGCGCAGCGTACGCATTTACCGATTTGCAGACGTTTTTAGACATTTATTACGCGGGTGCCAGCGTGTTGCTGACCGAGCAGGATTTTTTTGATATGGCAGCGGCTTATTTGCGTAAAGCGGCTGTGGAAAACGTGCGGCGAGCGGAGCTGTTTTTTGATCCGCAAACCCATACGGCGCGTGGCGTGGATATTGGTGTGGTATTTGCCGGATTGGCGCGCGCGATCAAAGAAGTCGGTGCTGAAACGGGAATTAGCGCGGATCTAATCTTATGTTTCTTGCGGCATTTGAGCGAGGAAGAAGGAATTGCCACTTTAGCAGCGGCCTTACCCTATCGCGCACAGTTTATTGGCGTTGGCCTTGACTCCAGTGAGAGCGGCCACCCGCCGGAAAAATTCGCGCGGCTTTTTGCGCAATGTCGCGAGCTTGGGCTACACATCGTTGCACACGCTGGCGAGGAAGGCCCGCCCAGCTATATTGAAAGCGCATTGGATGTTTTGAAAGTCGAACGCATCGACCACGGCGTGCGGATTTTGGAATCCGAAGCGCTGACAAATCGTGTGCGTGATTTGAAGATGGCGTTAACGGTTTGCCCGTTATCGAATATCAAGCTGTGCGTTTTCCCGACGCTAGCGCAGCACAATTTGAAGCGTCTGTTGGATGCGGGCTTAAAAGTCACGATTAACTCGGACGATCCGGCTTATTTTGGCGGCTATTTGCTGCAGAACTTCGTCGAAACCTTTGCGGCATTGGATTTGGATGCCAGCGATGCCTACACCTTGGCGCGCAATTCGCTTGATGCCAGTTTTGCGCCGCCACAAGCGATTGCGGGTTGGGTGGCGGAGTTAGACGCGGTATTTGCGCGGCACAATCAGTCACTGGCGAGCTAGGTTTACGAAAGTGTCGATCAAACGCTTACCTGATGTGCTTATCAATCAAATTGCGGCCGGCGAAGTGGTTGAACGCCCGGCCTCGGTGCTGAAAGAGCTAGTCGAAAACAGTTTAGACGCGGGTGCAACTCGGGTTGAGATTGAGATCGAAGGCGGTGGCGCGCGGCGAATACGCATTAGTGATAATGGCGCAGGCATCGCGGAAAATGAATTGCAGCTTGCGCTGACGCGTCATGCGACCAGCAAAATCAGCAGCCTGGAGGATTTGGAGCAGGTTTTGAGTTTTGGCTTTCGCGGCGAAGCGTTGCCGAGCGTGGCCTCTGTTTCACGTTTCTCCTTAGCTTCGCGTACCCTAGGTTCGCGTACACTAGGTTCAGAACATGGCTTTGTGGTGAATGCCGACGGTTCGACCTTAGGTAAACCGGAGCCGATTGCGATGCCATACGGCACGCGCATTGACGTGCGCGAGCTGTTTTATAACATTCCAGCGCGGCGCAAGTTCTTAAAGGCAGAGCGCACCGAGTATGGGCATATTGAAGATGCGCTGCATACGATTGCCTTGGCGCATCCGCAGGTTGAGTTTCGCTTAAGTCATAACGGCAAAAGCGAGCGCATCTACACGCCGCAAAAGGAGCGCTTACCGCAGGATGAAAGCACGCGCCCGGATGACCGGCTGCGCAGTGTGTTTGGCCCTAATTTTGAGGCTGCTTCGATCGCATTGGATGAATCATTGGCGGGCTTGTGGCTGCGTGGCCGGTTGGGTTTGCCCACGGCGGCGCGCGCGCAAGCGGATCAGCAATATTTTTACGTGAATGGCCGCCCCGTGCGGGATCGCGTGGTAACGCATGCGGTGCGCCAAGCCTACTCGGACGTGCTTTTCCATGGGCGCCACCCGGCTTATGTGCTGTTTTTGACGCTCGATCCAGCGCGGGTGGATGTCAATGTGCATCCGGCAAAGTCCGAAGTGCGCTTTCGGGATGGTAGGCTGGTGCATGATTTCGTGTTTCGCACGCTGCATGAAGCGCTGAAAGACACACGCGCCGGTTTGACGGCGGCCGTGCCTGCAGGTTTGCCGGCGGCGCTGCTGAACCCGGAGCAGGGGCGGCTGACGTTGCCGAATAATTTATCGTCGCAGACAGGTGTAGCACCCGCGTTTACGTGGAACCGGTTTCAAAATGCAGGCGCAAGCACGACGTCATTGGCGGCACTGGCAACGCTGTATGGGCCGCCCGCTGCGCAAGATTCTGCGCCATCAGGCTTGCGCGACGCCACGCCGATGGCGCGTTACGATGTTAGCAACGCGATGGCGCCAAATGCTAACTTTGCTGGCCAGCCTGGGATTGATACACATTCAGACGCGCCGCTCGGTTATGCATTGGCGCAGTTGCACGGTGTTTTTATCTTGGCGCAGAACAACGCCGGTTTAATCATTGTCGATATGCACGCCGCGCATGAGCGCATCACGTTGGAGCGGATGAAGGCGGCGCTGAATACGCATGCGTTAAGTGCGCAAACGCTGTTGGTGCCAATGAGTTTTTCGGTCAGTCAGCGTGAAGCACAGGCGGTTGAAGATCATGCGGATTTATTGGATTCCCTATCCTTCACGCTACTGCGCGCCGGGCCCGAAAGCGTGCGTTTAAGCCGAGTGCCTAGCTTACTGCAGGATCTAGATTTGGATACTTTGACGCGTGATTTGGTAGCGGATTTGGTGCAGCATCAAAGTGCCGCGCGCCTGCAAGCGGTCAGTGATGAAGTGCTCGGCAATATTGCCTGCCACGCCAGCGTGCGCGCAAATCGACGCCTGACGATTCCAGAAATGAACGCGCTGTTGCGTGATATGGAAACCACCGAGCGATCCGGGCAATGCAATCACGGCCGCCCGACGTGGGTGCAGCTCGGGCAAGCCGATTTGGATCGCTTGTTTGCGCGTGGGCGTTAGCCGTGCGTGGCTGGATTAGATTTAAAACGTTGATTGTCGTATTGACAAGCAACTTTGGCTCAACGTCATCCCGGCGTATGCCGGGATCCATTGGCTTTTCAGGTGATGCTGATGAGGTAGCCCGAATGGACCCCGGCCTGCACCGGGGCGACAGTTGAGAGTAGTAGGATGATGGCGGTCAGACAATACCGGTCATACAATACCGATGTACTAAGTTGAACCGGACAGCCTGCCTTTAAACTGTTCCGCTTAACCAGTCTTCCAACTTCAAACCCGGCACACGTTCAAATTCGCGTGTGTTGTTAGTCACCAGCGTCAGATTGAGGCAGCGTGCGTGGGCGGCGATGAGTAAGTCGTTTGCGCT
The DNA here is from genome assembly GCA_038317875.1 of Lysobacterales bacterium. Taxonomy (GTDB): domain Bacteria; phylum Pseudomonadota; class Gammaproteobacteria; order Xanthomonadales; family SZUA-5; genus JANNYA01. The sequence goes on along the minus strand of JBBQBR010000237.1, from coordinate 760 downwards.
AATCGGTAGGCCGCGCTTTTCAAGATGCGCACGGATCTCGGCGTAATGTGTATCGACTGGGGCATCAATTGCCAAGATGTCTAAATTTTCAAGCAAGGCTTCAATCTGGAATTGCATTTGTTTGGCCACGCCCTTGGCTAAGCCAAATCGAATTTCTGCTGCAACAATGATGCTGATGCAAATCGTATTCGAATCAATTTGGGCAAATTTATCCCGAAGCGCGCTGTGCGGGTTGCGTACTAACGCCGACACAATATTGGTATCGAGCATGTACTGATGTTTCAGCATCTGATCTGATATCAAAATATTTTCTCGTCAACGGGCAATGGTAAATCTGCGATCTCGGGAAATTCGTCATCAAGCACTTCAAAAGTAGCCAACAGGTCGAGTAGGGAAAGTTTGGGCTTGACTGGATCAATAATTAGCCGCGTGCCTTCTTTTCGGAGCGTGACCTCGGTGCCCTCAAACTCGAATTCACGCGGGATGCGAATCGCTTGATTGCGGCCATTTCGAAACAAGGATGCGGTGCGTTCATTTAGCATGGAAGTACCCCAACTGTTTGACATATGCCTTTAGCCTATGCCAATACATCAGCGGCGTCAACGTCCTTAAATTGCCCGCGCCACGCGCACTAAATTACCGCCGTCATAATCTAGCTCAGGATGTTTTTGCACTTTGAACTCAAGTTTTCTTGCCAAGGCCAGCATTGCGGAGTTTTCCGCCAGCACGTCGCCCCATAGGGTGCATATACCGGCTGCTC
>JBBQBR010000236.1:0-4929 GCA_038317875.1 Lysobacterales bacterium | reverse complement strand
TCGTCCTTTTCAGGTGCCTTCGCATCGGCTGCCTTGGTTTCGGGTGTTTTTGCATCTGATTTACGCGCCATTCCTAAGTTCAAATGCGCGAATACGCGCTGTTCGGCGAATTGCTTGTTGATCGCCTCAAGCAACTCTGGCATGCGGACCAGCATCAATTTGTCAAAAGTGCGTATCAAGCTCACTTTTATCGGCATCGAAAGTTCGATGCTGGACAACCCGGTTGCTAGCGCTGCCAGTATTCGATGCGGGCCAACCGGGATTTGATCCACCGCAACTGGCGCACCACCGGTAATCACGGAAAATCGGATTGCCACGTAGCTCAGTGCTTGGCTAGACCTAATTTCAGCTTTGGCGGCTAGCTCACTAATCGCAAGCTCAAGCTCCAATGTGGTGTTGTCCACTAACGCGAGATTTCTTTGCGTTTGCACCTTGTCAGTATCGGTTGCGCGTGCGGGTTGCAACAACGCCAACATGCCGCGTTGAAAGTCATCGCGCAGCGCGATCAAAATGACGGAATTCGATTTACGCACTACTTTTAAGGCTTCAAAACAGCGGTTTTGCAAATCATTCGTCGGCGCCTTTTCAGCGTTACGAAACAGCTCGCGCTCAAATTCATCTAAAGTGCGCTTAATGCCTTGCTCCAATTCGCGCCAACATAGTTGATAAGCGGCCTCCAGCACGTTACGCACGCGTGGGCTAATGTTGAGCTGGGTTAGTTTAGAGAAAGGCAAAAAGTCCACAAAAGCCCCAAAAGGTTTAGTGCGCGTAATCTTACGTGAAAACTTAATAATTCGAGACTTATGTCACATTTCTTGGCGACTAGATTGCTTTTGTTTTCGTTCTGAGTGCCGGGCTTGTTAAGCAGGATCATTCGCCAATATCAATTTGTTTATCGGCAGCACTAGCTTGAATTTGCAGCGCTTCAAGTACGTCCGGCCGCAAATTGTAGGCGCTGTCCAAGCCTAGCTCGGCTAGGGGTAATGGCCATTGAGATTTATCAAGCGCATTAAACTGCGCTTGCAGGGCATTGACTACGGTAGTTCGCTCGGCTGCGTCGCCGGTATAGTCAAAGCCCGTTAAGATTGTTTTTAAGCCCAAGCCTAGCTTCACATCGAGCGCAGCTAAACTTTGACTGGCAAAACGGCGAACCGCAGGGCGGTCGTCTTCAAGGCTTTTTAATAGCCAAACCACGCGGGCATGCAACGGTGCTGCAGGGTCGGCTTGATCGAGTTGCCCCAGCTCATATGCCGCAACCGCTTGACGCACCGGGTCCCCGGCGAGCAACGCGGCAAGGCCGTCACTTAAATGGCTATCGGCGCCATCGCTGCGCGTAATCGCAACGCCTGCAGCCGCTGTTTGTTTCGGCCAGAGCCTGCCAATTTCAGCCGCAGCCCACGCGGGCGGGCGTTCGGCATGGCAGTTCAAACATGCGTTCGGCTTGCCCGTGGCTAAGTCCTTAGCCACGTTCGGTGTGCTGATTAAATGGGTGCGGTGGATCGTCATAACCCCATAGACCGCGCGCGGCATGTGGCAATCCATACAGTGCGCACCGGCCGCTCCAGGCTGGTGGCCGGTATGCTCTGCAATTTGGCTTTTAAACTCCTGATGGCAGCGCAAACATGGCGCATCTCCGGCCTCGGGCGTCTTGCTTGGCAGCATGCCAGCGGGGTCGCCGCTGTGCATGCTGTGGCAGCGCATGCAGGTCAGTTTTGGATCTTGAGCACACTTTGAAGCGGTTTGCCCCTGATATTCGTAAGCCGTCAAGCGTGGCGAGCCATCGTTCCAAAAGCGGTTGGAGAACAAATGCGGTAACGCTGCACTGGGGCTGGGCGTGTTTTGATGCAGTATGGTCAAGTGGTCTTCCAAAATATCACCCGGCCGGTAAGTGATCCCGCTGGTGTAAAGCGTATCAATGTCGCTGGCGGCTTTTGGTGTTCGCCCGGCGTGGCAGGCGCCACACACGGCGTTGCTGCGCTGCGCAGTCAACTTGTCTGGGTTGACGATACTGAAGTCTTGCACACCCACCTTAGCCAGCAGGCGTTCCGGCAAGCCCTGCATGCGTTTCACGTGCAGCGCCCCAGGCCCGTGGCAGCTTTCGCAGGCAATGCCTAAATCGGCAAGGTGCGTGTCAAAGCGCAGCTCAGAACCTACATCAATGCGTTCACCCGACTGCGCGCGGGTGCGAACCTCGGCTAAGTTGCTTACATTGGGCTGCGGCCCGGTGTTATGGCAAAACACACAATTAGTGTTCCAAGTAGTCACTTGCGCGTCAAAGGGCTGTGCGTCTGAGCCTAAAAATGCGGCATTCATATGTACCCAGCGCTGCTCCCCGATGTGCCATAAATAGTGCAGACGGTAGTAAGTTTCACTGCTGTCATCTTGCATCAAATACTGCTGGTAACGATGCGAGCCCACAGTACGAACGACATTCAATTGCGCGATGGGCTGCTGGGTAATGGGATCAAAATAGTCAAACCTATACTTGCCATCGGCGCTATTTGGCTGCACTAAGCCACCGAACGCGGTTAATGCTTGACCATCAAAAGCGCCGACCACGGTGCTTGCATTCGCCGTTTGCGTCATCGTGCGATGAAAGGTTTTGCTCCAGCTTGCATGGCGATCCTCGTGGCAGTCAAAACAGGCTTGCGCACCGGTGAAAGCGATTTCTAGAGCGGGCGGTGGCGTTTGGGTTAGATTTTTGTAGCGATCAAACACGAAAATGCTTGCTCCGATTGCCAGCATAATCATGGCGGCACCAATTAGCGTGCGCTGAGCGCTAAAACTACGCATCTGAATTAACCGTTGTCCTGTTTAATGTGAGCTTCCATTGCCAGTTCCAACCCTTCTAAAAGCGCGATTGCATAAATTTCGTCTAGCTGCTCATCGCTTTGCGCAAGTTGATCCCGAATTTCTTCACGTAGTTGACGTAGGCGCGCTTTAGCGGATTCTGCCTCATCAAATGTTAGCAGCTGGTCAATTGCGCCGGTGGCGCTGCCGAGCGCCAACATCGCAAGCGCTAACAAAGACGTATCAATGCCAATCGCGGCGCGGCGCAGCTCTTCTAAGCACTCAAGTTGCGCTTGACTTGATCGCACTGGGTAATTTCGCCTACCAAAAAAACCGAATGAGCGTTTTGGCGTATGCAAAATATCCCGTCGAACCAAGGCGTCCAATAAATCATCGCGCAGCTGCGGCAGTTCCCGCGCAGCGTGTTCAATGGCAGTTTGTGGCCTTAGCTGACCCGAGGCGCGCGATACCGATCGCAGCGCTGCGGTAAGCAGTGGGTGGCGGCTGGGTAGCGTGTCGAGCACCACGACAACGCCGTTGCGCAGCCCAATGCGGGTTTGCACCGCCAGTTCCATCAGTAATGCACACGCAAGGATGCGCTGATCGTGCAGCGACGCTAATTTTGGCCGGGTTTGCCCGGTAAGCGGGTCAAGTGCGATCAAGCTAAGTGTTTCGGCGATAAGCATTGACGGCCCTATTCAAATTTCGTGAGCGCGAATATCAGCCGCGCGCGTTGGACGGTAAGCTGAGAATTTGCATCGTTGCTTGCTCTGGAGCCTGATACAAAGGCCTCGAAACGATTGAGTCGCCCGTCCAGCGCCAGTGCTTCATCGGGTAAGTGCGCCTTTAACAAATCCATGCCATCACCTAAAAGCAACAGGCCTAATAGCCACAGATCGCTCAAACCGATATTTTCTGCGCCCTGTGCCAGTAGCTTCACCGATTCCATATAGCTGCTGGTGGACTGAACTGGGTACGACGTTTGCGAAAAAATCCCAAATTTACGCTTTTTTTCCTCGATCAAAATGCCACGCCGCACTAAAGACGCTAGCAAATCTGGTGCAATTCGCGGCATTGCGCGGCTGACCGCCTCGACCGCGTCTAGTGGCGTCTGCGCGCGTTTGCGCACGATCGCTTGGGCGTCATTGAGCAACATGTAGTGCGCTGAAATATCTTGCGGAGCAACAATATGCGGCCCGGCTAGAGTCAAGCGGCCTAATGCGGTCAATTCAATTAAACACGCTGCCGCTAGCCATCGGTTCAGTGCCGCAGGTGCGCGCGCTTGATCCCAGGGGGAACCATCTAGTTTACGGTCGAGCAATAAGAGGTGTTCGGCTAGCAGCATTACAGCTTAAGACAGGCGAACGCTGCACATCTGACAGGGGAACGTTTTTCAAGTGCTATTGTTTTAGGCACGGGTGTCTCAAGATCAGGTGCTTTGAGATCGGGTATTTCACGTACAAGGATTTCAAGAACGAGAGTTTTCATTGGCAATGGGTAATTTGATGGTCAACGAGCATTTCATCGGCTTTTTGGGCATGCAAGCCGAACCGCGAGCAAGGAGTCGATAAATGCTACTGATATTTAGGGCAAAATTAAGTCGAATTGTAAGTTCAAAACGCCGTGAGAATTGAAGTTAGTCCCGCGCGCAAAGTTTTAGTGCTGCAGAATAAGGGAAGTTCGTAATGTCTGAAACCCAAATACCCGCTTTAGTTCGTGAATTAAAGCGTGCACTCAAGGCCGCAGGGAAAACCTATAGTGATGTTGCCGCGCATTTAGAGGTTAGCGAGCCGGCCATTAAGCGGACGTTTTCGCTCGGCAACTTTACGTTGGATCGTTTTGAACAAGTCGTTAGATTCGCGGGCTTGTCCTTGGAAGAGCTGATTGATCGCGCCGCAGAACGGCCCCCAGCCATTTCACGTTTAACGCAAGAGCAAGAAGAGGAACTGTTTGGCAATGTTCGCTTATTGCTGGTGACGAATTTAGCGCTGAATCACTGGCGATTTAGTGAAATTTTGGAGCATTTTGATTTTACTGAGCACGAACTGGTGCAGCTGATGGCAAAGCTTGATCGTATGCGCATGATCGAGCTGTTGCCGGGCAATGAAGTGCGGATATTGGTTAGCCGACAGTTTTCCT
>JBBQBR010000235.1:0-4937 GCA_038317875.1 Lysobacterales bacterium | reverse complement strand
AGCCGCGAGCTGGGCGTGCAAACGACTCTGGCGCTGCACCCGATTGTGGCTAGCCGATCGCGTGCGAAAAACTCCTTAATTGATCCCGCCCCGGCATTGACCAACCAAGCGCTGTTCGCACGCGATCAAAGTCTGTGTTTGTATTGCGGCTGCAATTTTTCCAAGAGCGAACTGACCCGTGACCACGTGAAACCGGTTTCTAAAGGCGGCCCAGACGAGTGGGAAAATGTTGTCACGGCATGCTGGAATTGTAATGTTCGCAAAGGCTGCCGTACGCCGGCACAAGCCAATATGCCCTTGCTTGCAGTGCCATATCGGCCAAGCTGGGTGGAACACTTAATTCTGTCGAATAGAAATATTTTGACCGATCAAATGCAATTTTTGCATTCGCATTTGCCCAAGCGTCAACGGCTAGAAGGGCTGCGTGGTTTGGGTGCGCACACGGTGATTTCGCAAAAATCGAAGGCGATTATTCGTGTTTGATTACAAATTCGGCGCTGATGTAACGACCGATGGGCGGTATTTTTGATGTTGGAAACGCAATTTGACATAGCTGTAGTGGGTGGCGGTTTGGTTGGCGCAAGTTTGGTATTGGCATTTGCAACCTTTGCGGGCAAAAAAAAGCTGCGCGTTTTGCATCTTGAGGCGAATCTAGCGGCAAGTCCCACGATTGCATCGGACGAGCGGCACCTTGCGATAAACGCGTTTAGTTGGCAAACCTTGAAGAGTTTGGGAGTCGTGCTTGACGTGAATCGCTGCGCGCCGATCCAGCGCATTCACATTTCAAGTCGCGGAGATTTTGGCCGGGTGTTGCTGGATGCAACGCATGAAGGCGTCAGTGAATTTGGTCGTTTAGTGCCCGCGTCGCAATTGCGCGATGCGTTAGAAAAGGCACTCGCAAACTGCTCATCTGCATGGCTTACACGCCAGCACGGCAGCCGTTTAATTGGTTTGGACACTGCAACAGAAGGTGCGGCAAATTTGACGCTGGCGGCTAGCGATGGCGCACTGACGAAGGTGAGTGCGCGCTTAGTGGTCGGCTGTGATGGCACGCAAAGTAGTGTGCGGGAATTCATCAGTAAGCTGTCGCCGGAAGTTGGCGAAGGAAATCAAGAATCAAATCAAGAATCAAATCAAGAAGGACATCAACACGGGTTTTTTGACTATCAAACCAGCGCACTGAGCTTTAATTTCAAGCCCGAATATGATCCGCTTAGCACCGCGTACGAGCGTTTTACCGACACCGGGCCAATCGCGCTATTGCCGCTGCCGAATCGGCGCATGGGTGCGGTGTGGACACTGCCAAGCGCGCAAGCAAACGCGGCTTTACAGCTTTCCGAGGCGGAATTTTTGCAGCAGTTTCAGCAAGCCTTTGGTTATCGCTTAGGGCGTTTTTCGGCGCTCGGACGACGTGCACTCTGGCCATTGCAGCGTTTACGCGCGCGGCCAGACTTCAGCAATCGCTGTGTACTGATTGGCAATGCCGCGCAAACCATTCACCCGCTGGGCGCGCAGGGCTTTAACTTAGGTTTGCGCGACGCGATCGCGCTAGCGGCAACGATTGAAAAAGCGGATCAAAATTTTGACGAGCTTTCTGTGCTCCAAGTATTTAGCGCCGCGCGCAGCAAAGACCGAGCGGACACGCTGCGCTTTAGTGATTCAGGCCTAGTTGCCACGCAAAATACCTCCAGCCTTGCGCGTGTCGCGCGCAGCATGGCTTTTACCGCGTTGGAAACCGCGCCATTGGCGAAGCGCAGTCTGGTGCGCTTTGGCCTGGGATATGTCCGATGAGCGGCGTGATTCGTAATCGGGATAATGCATCGCAGCAAAGCGAAAGCGCTGCAATAAGCACGCGTAAACGTGAAGTATTGGACTTTGCAGTAGTGGGCGATGGCCCGGTAGGCCTTTGCAGCGCGTTGGCCTTAAATAAATTGGGCCGAAGTGTGGTGCTGATTGGCGCCAAACCGCCCGTCGAACTATTAACGGCCGCGACGCCCCTGGATTTGCGCGTTTATGCGTTAGCGCCGGATGTTTTGAAGTTTTTAGCAACGCTGGGCTGCAACTTCCAAGCACAGCCGCGTGCTTGCGCTTATTCAAGCATGCGGGTTTTCGATGATGACGAGGCGCACGTGTTGGAGTTCAATGCCAGCGATTATGGCTGGTCGGATTTAGGCTGTATTGTTGAGCATCAATGCTTACAGGCTGAACTTTGGGCGCAAGTGCAGCAAATGGGTATAAAACACGTGATCGGGCAGGCAGATTCCTATCAAACTGAAGACGAGCACGCGGTTTTGCACACGGCAAACGATACCGTGCGGGCGCGCTGGGTATTAGACGCAAGTGGCGCGAATTCAAAATTGCGTGCCGCAGCGGGCGTTCGTATGGCGGAGTATGACTATCAGCAAAGCGCGATCGTTGCGCACGTCCGCACTGAAACCGCGCATGCGCATATTGCATGGCAGCGCTTTACGGCGGCGGGCACGATTGCGCTACTGCCAATGTTCGATGGTAGCGAAGCGCTGGTTTATTCGGCGCTAGAGGCGAAAGCGGACGCACTGATGAAGCTTGACGCCGCCGGGTTTCTAGCTGATTTGGATGCGAATTTCGGGCTGCAACGTGGGCATTTCACGCAGATCGGTGCGCGCCGAAAAATTCCACTACGGCGCATGTTGGCAAACGACTATGTGCTTGGTCATTTGATTTTACTCGGTGATAGCGGGCATGCAGTGCATCCACTCGCTGGTCAGGGGTTAAATCTGGGCATTCGCGACGTTGCTAGGCTGATGGCAGCAGTCAATGAGGCGCTAGCGGATCTTGGCGGCGAAAATCTAGGCGGCGCTAAAATGCGAAGCGCGTTGCGGAAATTTGAGCGCGAACGCAAAAGTGAAAATGCGATCACTGCATACGGTATCGAAGCGCTGCAAAAGCTGTTTCTACCGGCGAGCGGCCCGCTCAAACTGTTGCGCAACTTAGGCTTGCGCGGTGTGCATCGCTTGGTGCCGGTAAAGCGGCTTTTTGCCGAATTGGCGGCGGGGCAGGTTGCCGGTTGGCCGGGCTGAAACGTCTGACAAACTGCGCATTTTGAAGCCAGCGCGTTATCAGCGCGGGGTACAGGCAGCTAAAAAAGCACGCATTAATGGTTCCGCCGATAGCAATCCCGCCGCTAAATGATGGAATTCTGGGTGCCACTGCACGGCTAATACAAATCGATATTCTGGCGCTCGAAAACCTTCATAAATGCCGTCAGGCGCGCGTGCTTCCTCAGTCAGGCCATGTGCTAATTGGGTGACGCCTTGGTGGTGTGCACTGTTGACTCGCGCCTCGGTTTGACCATACATCGCTGCCAGCGCGCCGCCTGGCGTAAGCGAAATTTCGTGGCTTGCGCCGAAATAAGTCGTGCCCGCATAGTGTTCAATTGCCACCGGGCTTTGATATAGGCTTGGAATATCTTGGCATAGCTTGCCGCCGAAGGCGACATTGAGCACCTGAAAGCCCCTGCAAACGCCCAAAATTGGCTTGTCGGCTTTTAAGAAACACTCAATTAAATCGAACTCTAAACGATCCCGCAGCGGGTCACCTGCCCATTCGGCTTTGATCGCTCGTTCGCCATAGCGCTGTGGTTCGACATCAGTACCGCCCTGCAGCAGTAGGCCATCCAGTGTTTCCACAATGGTTTTGAAGGCTTCGCGCCGACGTTCACCGTCTAGCTCGCGCAGCATCGGCAGCGTCAGTGGCAAAGCACCAAAACGCGTCACCATCTGATTGTTCGCATCAACCACCGCCATACGATCAACGCCGCGCGAATCTGGGCTCAAATTATCACTTGGAATAAATCTTGGCGTAATGCCGATTTTTCGCATTTGCTTTGCCAACCCACTAGTCTATGTGGAGTCAATTTAAGCGCAATTTATAACTGCAAAACACTCTTTTTTCGCGCGCCATTCTTAAGGCGTTTAAGCAGCGCAACTGCTGATACCAAACACCATACGCCCTCTAACACCACAAACGGCCAAAACGGGATCATCAATGCCGCACCGCTTGCTAAGCCTGCGCCGACCATATTCAGCCCGAAAAACCACGGGCTGTCGTCCTCAATTTTATCGGTGATATCCAACAAATAGGCGAGTAATAGCAGGCTAACGCCGAGTGTGGCGACCCATTCTGAGCTAGTCATGCCTATTGATTCGGTCAGAATAAGGTTGAAATTTTGTCGTGAGATCCGTTCGCCCTGAGGCTGTCGAAAGGCGGAGCTGTACAGTTCCTAACGAAGCTTTGAGCATCACCAAGATTGCTGCCACAGGCTTGGATTTTTCGACGTAGCTCGGAATCAGCACGAACGGCTTTCTAGTAATTCTGTTCGGCAAAATCATCATCAAATTCAAACCCTCAGTTCAAACATAAACGGACGGAATCAATAGTTTTGTGACGGCCGCAAATTAGCGCTCATGCCGCAGTGCCTATCTGGCAGCTAACGCCCGTGCCGCCAAGCCCACAATAGCCGTCGGGGTTTTTTGCCAGATATTGCTGATGCTCGTTTTCCGCATAATAAAATTCGGCGGCGGGCAAAATTTCGGTTGTAATAGTGCCTAAACCCGCGGCGCTCAAGCGCGCCTGATAAGCCTTTTTCGATTCCTCGGCAACAACTTTTTGTTCCGCACGCGTGGTGTAAATCCCAGATCGATATTGCGTGCCGGCGTCATTGCCTTGGCGCATGCCGTGAGTTGGGTTGTGCGATTCCCAAAAAATTTGTAGCAATTGCTCGATACTGACTTTACTGGGGTCATAAATAATTCGAACCACTTCGTTGTGCCCGGTCATGCCGGTACAAACTTCTTGATACGTTGGGTTCGGCGTAAATCCTGCGCTGTAACCAACGGCCGTGCTTATCACGCCGGGTACTTGCCAAAATTTGCGTTCCGCACCCCAAAAACAGCCCA
>JBBQBR010000234.1:0-4971 GCA_038317875.1 Lysobacterales bacterium | reverse complement strand
GTTGCGCGCAGCTGGTTGCTGGGCAGTTGAGCGAGGCGACCGCAAGTTTTGAGCTTGCACAGAAGCGCTACCGTACGCGTACCAATACGCGTGAATTTTTGCCCTCTTTATTTGGCGCGCTGCATGCCTTCGCGCTATTTTTATTGGCGAATGCGAATGCGTGGAAACAGATTGATCAGCGCATTAAGAAGAACCCGCTAACCGCAGTTGAGGCGGCATTGCAGCAGTACGCGCTGACCTTAAGAAACGCGGAGGGCGAGTTGATTCTGAACTATCGCGTGGTGGCCCCGACGATTTTGGACACTTTTGTTAACGTCATTTTGCAGTCTTGGCGCGCGCGCGCGTTTGATAAGCCAAAGATTACTGAAAGCATCAATGCCGTTGCCGATAACGCGCAGAAGTTTGGCTTCAATTGGATTGCACTAGAGATTCGGCGCGCGCTGGAGCCGTCAAATTTGCCCTCGATTGCTGGCTTAAAGAGCAGCAAGCAGCCGTGGGAAGAGCTGCTTGAGGCGCTGCAAGTGGCGCAGGACTCAGGAAAATCTGCGTCGGCCGGTAGGCATGAAGGATCGAGATTACAGGTTGTTTTGGTCCAACAGAGCTATGTGCCGCAACTCTATCTTGCAGAACTCAGATCAAACAAAGCCGGTGTGGTCGCACCCAAGGGAATTTTTTCGCGCCAAGCTTTGACTGCAAGCATCGCGCGCCTGGACAACCCGGCTGATTTGCGTATCGCGAACTACTGCCGCGCCGATTTGGATTTCGACGGCACTTACCATTCAGACGGCCTGTTGGAAAAACGCGCGATTTGGGATTTTCTAATCGGTCATCCAGACGTTTTTTATCTTCCGAAATTGGGTGTCAAGGATTGGGATAGCAAGATCGGCCCAGTGGTGACCGAGGCGATGCGGGTGTCGGTCAAGCAAGGCCCGCTTAGTATTCAAGCGCGCAAATTGAACGACGGCTCGTTTAGTATCACAAAGTCAGACACCTTGCATCGGCTATCGCCTACGCTTGCCTTCAGCGTCGGCGATGGCGTGCTCAACGTGATCGAGATCAACGCAGCGACCGAGCGAGTTTTGGGATTGCTCGCAAAAAGCGTGGCGGTGCCGATGGCTTCGGTGAGTGCATTGGCGGGCATCGCGACCCGCAATAGCCGCAGCGTGCGCATGGAGCTGCGCCAGTCGGATAAATCCGCGACTGCGGCGGACAGCCAGATTCACATTTTATTGGAGCCAACAGCGAACGGAATTACCGCTGTCACCAAGGTGCGGCCATTTGGGCCAGAGCTAGGCCCCTATTTTGATGTTGGCGATGGCGATAGCGGTGCGGTGTTTTTGGTCGATGGCGAACTCTTGCTGGCAAAACGTAATTTTGCGGTCGAGCGCGCACAGCTTGCGCAACTCGTGGCGCAGGCACCGCGTTTTGCCGAGCTGTTAGCGGCTGTTACGCCGGCAGAATCAAACTTTGAACTGGGCTTGGACGCGCTGGATGAGCTGCAAGCGTTAAGCCCGGCGCCAATCATTGGCTGGCCGAAAGGACGCGGCTTTAAAGTGCTGCCTGCGGGAAAATTCGATATTCGTGTCAGCGCCAAAAAAGACTGGCTCGGCATTGAAGGCGAAGTTGCGCATTCGGACGGCGCGGTCAAGCTAGCGCAATTGATTGCGCTGCTGGCGAGCGCACGCGGGCGCTATGTCAAGTTGGACGAGCAGCGCTATTTAAAAATTACCGAACAGATGCGCCAGCGCGCGCAAAGCCTGAGCCCGTTTGTCGACGGTAAAGGCAATATCGCGATCTCCACCTTGGCTGGTTCCGTGCTGGCGGACTCCTTGGCGCTGGAACCGATTGCGCAATTGAAGAAGGCCAGCGAAAAGATGCAGGCGGCGTTTGCACTGAATCCGCCGGTGCCAAAAACCCTGCAGGCCGAGCTGCGCGACTACCAAATCGAAGGCTTTCGCTGGCTGCTGCGCATGGCGCACTGGGGCGCGGGTGCGTGTTTGGCTGACGATATGGGGCTGGGCAAAACCGTGCAGACCATTGCCGCACTGCTGGCGCGCGCGCCCGGCGGGCCGTGCATGGTGGTTGCACCCACTTCGGTAATTGGCAACTGGCAGCGCGAGATTTTACGCTTTGCGCCGACTTTAAATGTGTGGCGCTTTGACGCGCTAGACCGCCAGACCAGCTTGCCTAAACTCGGGCCTTTCGACGTGCTGTTAATGAGCTACGGGCTGATGAGCTTGAACGTCGAGCAATTGGAGAAAACTCCCTTTCATACACTGGTATTGGATGAGGCCCAGGCGATTAAAAACGCGTCCACACAGCGCGCGAAGGCTGCTTGTCAGCTGGATGCTAAGTTTCGAATTAGCCTAAGTGGCACGCCCCTGGAAAACCATTTGGGTGAACTCTGGAGCCAGATGCGCTTCCTCAATCCTGCGCTATTTGGTAGCGAGGAGCACTTCCAAAAACGCTTTACCAACCCGATCGAACGCGACCCTCAGCACCCGGTAAAAGCGACGCTGCGCAAGTTGATTGCGCCGTTCCTATTGCGCCGCACCAAGGCACAAGTGCTGGCGGAATTGCCCGAAAAAACGGAAATCACGCTCACCATTGAACCGAGCGCTGCGGAGCTGGAATTTATGCAGGGGCTGCGCTTGAGTGCGCTGCAAAAATTGGGCGCGCTAGCGACTGCGCCGAGCGATCAGCGCTTTCATATTTTGGCGGAAATTACCCGGCTGCGCCGCGCCGCGTGTCACCCAAGCTTAGTTGCGCCTGAGCTCAAAATTGGCAGCGCCAAGCTGGCGCAGCTTTTGGAGCTATTGCAAGAGCTCAAGGAAAACAAACACCGCGCACTGGTATTTAGTCAGTTTGTCGACTATCTGGAAATCGTCAAAACTGCACTTGATGCGGCGGGGCTGAGCTATCAATATCTCGATGGCGCAACCCCCGCGAAAGTACGCGATCAGCGCGTGCAGGCGTTTCAGGCGGGCGAGTCAGATCTGTTTTTGTTGAGCCTAAAAGCCGGCGGTGTGGGTTTGAATCTGACCGCAGCAGACTATGTGATTCACCTAGACCCGTGGTGGAATCCAGCGGTCGAGCAACAGGCCTCAGATCGCGCGCATCGCATTGGCCAGACGCGCCCGGTCACGATCTATAGACTGGTGATGCAGGGCTCCATTGAAGAGCAAATTTTAACCCTGCACGGGCAAAAACGGGAACTGATCGATGCGATGCTGAGCGAGCGCGAAACCGCGAAGGTGATGAGTCCAGATGAGTTGATGGCGTTGATTGCAGGCTAATTACTTCGACCTAGAAGCCTTATTTGACCGCGCTGAGGCGCTCAGAGAGTCAAAGTGAGGCTGACTTATTGTCCGTTGGCGCAACTGCCATCAAATTTTCAAGCACTTCGATTCGATGCCGATGTGGCGTGGTGATCGCATAGAAGCGTTCCTGCAATGCGGCTGAGTGCCCCAGAGTAACCAAAATGCCTGCCTTGAGTTCATCTTGCACCACGACTTCCGGCAGCACCGTCAACCAACCGCTGTCGCGCGCAATCAGGCGCAGCATTGCCATGTCATCGACCTCGGCACGCAGCCGAGGGGCAACGCCAGCCGCCGTGCACAGCGCATCGAACTGCGCGCGAAAGGCGTGCCGGGGCCCCGGCAGTGCAATGTCCATGCCATCTAGGTCTTCCGGTAGGCGTAGGCTTTGCGATTTCCAACGGCTGGCAGGGCCAACTAGCGAGATGGACTGGCTACCCAGAAACCGGCAGTGCAATGGCCGATCTGGATCGGTTGGTACGGTTTCGTTGGCGAGCACCACATCGAGTTGATGCTGCGCTAAGCGTGCGATCAAGCCTTCTAACAGGCCGGATTCCAGGGTCAGCACGATTGAAGGGTCTGCCAGCAAAGGCCGCATCCAGTTCTCTTGGTAGTTGCGCGATAGCGTGGCCACGCTGCCCACCCGCAAGCGCGTGATTCCGGCTGTGCGCCCTTGCAAGCGCCCGAGCATTTCTTGGCTGAGGCCAAAGATGTTGTCGGCGTAGGCCAGCACCAGCTGGCCGGGGTCGGTTAACACCAGGCGGCGGCGTTCGCGGGCGAACAGGGCTTCGCCAATGCGTTCCTCAAGCTGTCGAATTTGCGATGAGACTGCCGATTGCGAGGTGTGTAGCTCCTCAGCGGCGCGGGTCAGGTGCCCCAGTTTCGCCACGCGCCAGAAGTAATACAGGTGATGGAAGTTCAGCTGATTCAGGTGCATTGTTCTGTTTTGAGTATTGTTTGGTTCTAATCAATGTAATTTACAGAACAAATTCTAGCAAGCATGATCCACCGCACTTGATTTCAACAGGGTTTTGCGATGGATATTTCCCAGCTTCTGCTTGCGGCGAGCGCGTCGGTCCCGGTCGCTTTAATGGTAACCGCTGCGCTGTTGACCCGGTTTGATGCGATTTCGACCGCGCGGCTGTGGCGTATTTTCCAGGCGCTCTCGGCGTGCGCCCTGATTTTAGCGGTGGCGACGCTGTTGCTGGGTTCACGCGGCTTGCAACTGACCGCGCTGTTGCAGGTGTCGCCGCTCAGCTTAACGATGGCGGTGCTGGTGCAGCTGCTGGGCACCGTCATCGGTGCGTTTTCCGCGCGCTATCTGCAAGGGGAAGCCGGTCAGCGGCGCTATGTGGCGGCGCTGGCGGCCGTGTTGGCGGCGGTGCATTTGCTGCTAATGGCCGATCACTGGGTGGTGCTGATCGCGGCCTGGGCCTTGGTGGGCGTAGCCTTGCAGCATTTGCTGTGTTTTTATCCAGAGCGCGCATTTGCGCGCCTAGCAGCGCACAAGAAGCGAATCGCGGACCGCGCGGCTGATGGCTTGTTGGTTGGTGCGGCAGCCATCGCTTGGCTCGAAGTGGGCAGCGGTTCTTTTTCGGCGCTGTGGGCGCATATCGGGCGGGAGGGTCTGTCTACGGCCATGCAATTCAGCGCT
>JBBQBR010000233.1:0-4978 GCA_038317875.1 Lysobacterales bacterium | reverse complement strand
AGAAGCCCAGTCTCTACTGTCGATAACGGTGGCCAAACCGGATAGCGGAGGTGGTGGAAGGCGTCTTGACGGATTCCAAAAAATTGGACAACTTCGGAAGGCAACTGCTCGTCGCATCTTGAGTCGTTTTTGGAATCACTTAAGTCGTTCCGCCGTAAATCTATCAAGATTTACGTTGAAGGATCGGGACGGAGGTTGATGTCCATGAAAACTGCAATTGACCTCTTTTCCGGCTGCGGCGGTCTAACCCAAGGTTTGAAAAACTCAGGTTTCCGAGTGCTTCTTGGTTGCGAGATTAGAGTGGAGGCTCGCGCGGCATACGCGATGAATCATTCTGATGTTAGGCTTCATCCCGATATTCGCAACCTGACTAGCGAAAATGTTCTGCGGGAGCTTTGCATCCGTTCAGGCGAATTGGACCTTCTGGCGGCTTGCCCGCCATGCCAAGGTTTTTCATCCATGCGAACAAAAAACCGAGATATTGCTTCAGATCCGCGCAACGAGTTGATTTTTGAAGTGGCTCGTCTCATCAAGGAACTTCGACCGAAAGCCATCCTAATTGAAAATGTCCCTCGACTTTTGAAAGACCGGAGAATCGACATTTTCAAAGAGATGCTGGGCAAAGAATATGGCTTTACAGAAGGCGTTCTCGATGCGCAGAATTTTTTAGTTCCGCAACGAAGAAAAAGAATGATTTTGATTGGCTCAAGATTTGGAAAAATCAATCTACCCAAGCCAGCAACCAATGTTTTAACTGTTGATGCGGTCATCGGCAGTTTGCCAGCGCCAGAATCCGAACACCAATGGCCGCTGCATCGAATCCGGCAGAATTTTACCCCGAAAGTTCTGGAGCGAATAAAAGCGGTAGAGCACAGCCGAAACGATCTTCCGGAAACGTTAGTCTTGGAATGTCACAAACGCTATCCAGACGGCTTTCTTGATGTCTATGGCCGCATGCGAGGTAACGAAGTTGCACCGACAATGACCCGTTCAAGTCATAACCCATCAAAAGGCAGGTTCATTCACCCATTTGAAGACCGAGGGCTAACGATTTACGAAATTATGCTCCTTCAGGGTTTTCCGCATTCCTACAAACTTCCCGAGGGAATAGGCATCGGCAAATTATCTTCGTTAATGGGAGAAGCGTTTCCACCGCCGATGGCAGCGGCGCAAGCTGCGGAGATCCACAAGCACTTATGTTTGTTTGAAAATGTGCAATGAGCGGGCGATTATTGGCATTTTGCTACCAGCGCATTTCTTAAAACTGGCGCAGTTTTCACTACTTAACAACCGAAACCGCAAAATTAGGATGTTCCGGGTTAACGATTAGCCGCTGTGTTCTGGGGTCAACCATTACATCCATAGCCTCCATGGGAATGCAGCCCATCAAGGGTTCATCACCCAATACTAGCGCTTCAGTGGTGTACCAGCGGTTCTCAAACTCGATGGTAATTGGCGCAATGACGGGCACGCTTTTTGCGCTGCCATCTGCGAGCGTAACCAAGCGCTGACGCACCTCGGTTACATCAAAGCCGAGCTGTGTCGCTACACGTTGCGGCACACACATAAACAGCGCACCGGTATCGACGAGTGCGCGCACTGCCACACTTAATGTGGCGGGTGCGTCCAGTCGATTTGCTGCGCGTCCACCAGAATCACGCTTTAGACACAAGTTCGCATAAGTTAAGCCCATGATAGGTTGACCAATTTAGTGGGTAAAACAATTTAGTGGGTAAAACAATTTAGTGGGTAAAATAATTTAGTGGGTAAAACAATGGGAGGCGGAGCTTCGGCGCGGTACGGAATAAACTCTACGGTACTCTAGAACCAGCCTACGTTGCACTTATTAAGTATAGGATTTAACCAAAATCCAAGCCAAATTTTGACCCAAAACGCCCAGACGACGTGGGCTGTGGCTAAGCAAAGCTTTATGTTGAATCGCCTAGGCTCTGGCAGCTATCCTACTGCCATGAATATTTCCATTGAAATGATTACCGACGCTGCTATGTCGCTTTCCAGCGACGCACGGGCACTGTTGGCGGATCGCCTTACCGAAAGCCTAGATCCGCTGACTCATCTCGATATTCGAGCTGCGTGGGCAGATGAGGCTTTGACACGTCTTGGCGAAGTTCGTTCCGGCAAAGTAAAGTCAGTCCCAGCGGAAGGCGTGCTGGTTCGCGTTCGTTCCATGATAATTAGTCCAAACTAGGGAACCGGTTGACTGCAAACTGCGGGCAGGGTTACAGAGCAAACGGAGGTCATATCTGCGTTGCCAGGACAAAAGCCCCTTCGCGCTGAGATTGTCGAAGCACGTGACGACACGCTTCGTTATGCTCAACCCCCATCGCCTCCGTTAGAAAATTGTACGGCTCTGCCGTTCGGCAGGCTCAGGGCGAATGGATTCTTTGGATCAAAAATTTAACTATGCGCTGACTTATCAGTAACATCAATCAATCATCACAAACACCGACGTGCTGCGCGCTAGTTTAATACCGGCGCTGTGCATGCAAAAATGCAAGGAAGCAAACCATGAAACGTTCACCACTTACCGTTCAAGGCGCCGCTCGGCTCAATATTGAGCTTGCCGCACTGAAAGCGCTGCGGCCAAAAATCGTCGAGGCCATTGCCGAGGCGCGGGCGCACGGTGATTTGAAAGAAAACGCCGAATATCACGCCGCGCGCGAGCAGCAAGGTATGAATGAAGCGCGCATCAATCAGCTGGAAGGCACCTTATCGGTGGCTGAAATCATTGATGCCAGTAAACTCAATGCGGGTAAGCGCATCGTTTTTGGCGCGCAGGTGGAAATGATCGATCAGGACACCGACGCCGAAATTAACTACCAAATCGTCGGCGATCTGGAGGCTGATCTAAAAGACAATCGGATTAGTATCTCCAGCCCGTTTGCGCGCGCGTTGATTGGCAAAGAGGAGGGCGATGTCGTCGACATTCAAACCCCAGGCGGTAAGCGCTGTGTGGAAATTATCTCGGTCAAATATAGCTAGTGCCAGCACTGACCGTAACCGTTTAGCGCGCTAAATTCCATGTACACCCAGTGTCTGGACTGCTTAACGATTTATAAAATCGCTGCGGAGTCCTTGCAGCAGAGCCACGGTCAATTCCGCTGTGGCCATTGCGGTGCGGTGTTCAATGCGCTACCGACATTGACTGAAAAGTTGCCTGACGGCGCAGTCGTCGAGTTACCGCGTAGCGAGGAAGTGCTCGTCCCCGCAGTGCTAAGCATTCCTGCGTTGCGCCCCGTGCGTCCGCCTGCTCTGCGCGCCGGTCACGATGATGTGTTGATTAGCCAATTTGATATTTCTGAAACGAACACAGCTAACAGTGGCCGGATCGAGCCGGTTTTTACGGAGTCCTCGCCTACGCCAAGCAGTGCCCAAGCACAGCAGCAGGGCGAAAGTGCGGCAGCGCCTGCGGTTGATTGGGTCAGCTTTCGTCCGGGTGAGTTGGCACCGGCCAAAAAAGTTGAGGTGTTTGATCTGAGGCGCGAAGCGCGCTTTTCCGCGAATGAATTATCAAATTCGCCCCGTCCAAAGCCCGCCGCATCGGGTCGAGCACACTACGATTTAGGCACCGTGCCGTCTGCCAAGGCACCACAAAAGCCCACGGCACCGACGCTTTCTTCGGTAAATGCCGGTTTAAGTTTTCGCGCCGAAGTGCGCAACCACTATGCGCCGGAAGCAATTGACGCGCCGCGCCGCTGGCCCTGGGTCTTAGTGGCGTGCATCTTGAGCTTAGCGTTAATTGCGCAACTTGGGTTTTACCAACGGCGCGCACTGCTTGCGCACGATGACTCGCGCAAGGTGTTGGAATTTAGTTGTGCGGTGCTGAACTGCCGTTTACCGCTACGTGAGGATTTAGCACTACTGAAAGTGCTCGACAGCGATGTGAAGCCGCATCCGCGTACTGCGGGTGCGCTGCTGATCACGGCAAGCCTGCGCAATGATGCTGCGTTTGCGCAAAATTACCCTATCGTTGAGGTAAAGCTGATCGACAAAGCATCGCGCGCGATTGCGTTGCGCCGTTTCGCTCCGCGTAGCTATTTAGGCGATGCCAGCGCGATTGCTTCGGGAATTGTCGCTAACGCCAGCCTGCCGATTGTTTTTGAGGTGATTGATCCGGGGGCCAATGCCTCGGGATTTGAGTTTGCTTTTTTGCCAGGGCCGAATTTGGCCGAGGATCTGGCTAATGATCTTTCTAGTGAAGTCGCAAACGTTCCGCCGCTTTAACGTGACGCCTTGCTCTAGCTAAACCTATTACCTTTGCACCAACCGTTTTGATGCCTAATTTTCAAGCCTTTCTAGCGCAAAAAAACAACACCTCTTTTATTTGGAGCCACAAAATGCGAATTCATAACTTTAGCGCCGGCCCGGCGGCATTGCCGGAAGTAGTCCTCAAACAGGCGCAGGAAGAACAGCTGGATTGGCAAGGTATTGGTGCCTCGGTGATGGAAATCAGTCACCGCGATAAGAAATTTATCGACGTTGCTGAAGCCGCCGAGCGCGATCTGCGCGATTTGATGAATATTCCGTCGAACTATAAAGTGCTATTCCTACAGGGCGGCGCGACCACCCACTTTGCAATGGCGCCGATGAACATTGCAACTCCAGAGCAAACCGGGGACTACGTGATCACCGGTGCGTGGGGGCAAAAAGCGGCTAAAGAAGCGGCAAGCCTAGTCAAGGTCAATATTGCGGCCGACGCGGGTAAATACGTTGACTTTCCCGACGCCAGCGGCTGGAATTTGAGCGCAGATGCAGCCTACGTGCACATCACTCCAAACGAAACCATTCACGGCGTTGAGATGCACAGTATTCCAAAACTGGATGCGCCGATTGTTGCTGATATGTCGTCCAATATTTTAAGCCGGGAAATTAATGTTGCCGATTACGGTTTGATTTATGCCGGGGCACAGAAAAATATCGGCCCCAGCGGTATTTTGGTGATGATCGTGCGTGATGA
>JBBQBR010000232.1:0-5060 GCA_038317875.1 Lysobacterales bacterium | reverse complement strand
GCTGTTTCGCATCGACGATTTTGACCCTTTGGAAGCGCGCGTCGCAGTTCCTGAGCGCGATATGCAGGCTATTAAAGCCGGTCAACCGGTGCAAATGCTGGTTGATGCTATGCCGGGCACGGTTTTTATCGGCGTGGTGGGGCGTGTAAGTCCAGTCGTTGACCCGAAAACTGGCACATTCGATGTGATTGCGCTATTCAAGGATCCATCGAAAACGCTGCGCTCAGGGATGTTCGGCCGCGTCAATATCGTTACTGCGACGCACGACAACACTTTAGTGATTCCGCGCGTGGCGCTACTAACAGAAGATGGCAAGTCAGCGGTTTATGTCGTTGCCGGTGGCCGGGTTGCGCGCAAGTCGGTGCAGGTCGGTTTTACCGGCGATGGCCGTAGCGAGATCTTGGAAGGTTTGAACGCGGGCGATCAAGTGATTACGCTGGGTCAAAACGCGGTGCGTGAAGGTAGTTTGGTGGAAGTGGTGAACGCAGCTAAAGCCGTGGAAATGGCTAAGTCAATTGCAGTCCCAAGCATCCCAAATGCAGGCAAGCCTGATCCTGCGCAGCCAGAAGTTGCGGCAGCACCGGCTGGCGAAACTGCGAAAGCGAAGTAGTTATGAGCCTTATTAAATTTTCCACCGAAAGGCGCGTAACGATTGCCATGGTGACGATTGCTTTGGTGCTGTTCGGGCTGATTGGCTTGAGCAAGCTCAAAGTCAATTTGTTGCCGGATTTGAGCTATCCAACGCTCACGGTACGCACCGAATACACGGGTGCGGCACCCGCAGAAATTGAAACCCTGATCAGCAAGCCGATTGAAGAAGTGATCGGCACAGTAAAAAACGTCGCGCGGGTGCGCTCAATATCGCGCACTGGGCAGTCAGATGTGGTGTTGGAATTTGCTTGGGGCGCTGATATGGACGCTGCGGGCTTGGACGTGCGCGAAAAGTTGGAGCTACTTCAACTGCCGCTGCAGACCAAAAAGCCACTGCTGCTGCGCTTTAACCCCTCGACTGAACCGGTTTTGCGGCTGGGTTTAACCAGTAGCAGTGATGATCCGATTGTGCTTCAGGGCTTGCGCACCTACGCCGAAGAGGAGCTAAAAAAACGCCTTGAACCGATTAGCGGCGTGGCGACCGCCAAAATTGCCGGCGGTTTGGAAGAGCAAATTGAAGTTGCCTTAGATGCGAAAAAGCTCAGCGTGCTGGGTATCGATTCCAGCGTGGTGATAAGCAAGCTGGGCGCAGAAAACGTCAATCTGGCAGGTGGGCGTTTGGATGAGGCCAATCAGCGCTTTTTGGTGCGTACAGTCGCGCAATTCGAAAGCACCCAAGCCATGGGCGAGTTAGTGATCGCAACTAGGCCCGCCGCTGATGGCCAGAACGTGCCGGTGCGCCTTAACGAGATTGCGACCGTCACGAAGGGCAGTAAAGAGCGCGAAGCGATTATTCGCATTGACGGCCGTGAGGCGGTTGAAATTGCCGTTTATAAAGAAGGTGACGCCAATACGGTGGCGGTGGCGGCCGCGGTCAAAGAGGTGCTCCAGCGCATCGACAAAAATTTTGATCTAAGTGCAAGTCAGATTGCAGCGAACAAGGCGCGTATTGCTAAGGACCCTGCAAAAGCAGACGAGGATCGCAGCCAGCTACCTGAAGGTGCCAAGCTAACCAAAATCGAAGATCAGTCACGCTTTATTCAAAGCTCAATTAACGAAGTCATTTGGGCGGCGGCTTTTGGCGGCATTTTGTCGGTGCTGATCATCTTTCTATTCTTAGGCGATGGTTGGGCGACGGTGGTGATTTCATTGTCCTTGCCGGTGTCGATTATCGCGTCGTTCTTTTTCATGCAGCAGTTTGGCATCACGCTCAACGTGATGAGTTTGGGCGGTATTGCGCTTGCTACTGGCATGGTGGTGGACAACGCGATTGTGGTGTTGGAAAACATAAAACGCCTGCGGGATAAGGGTTTGGGCGTAGTGGCGGCAACGGTGCAGGGCACCAGCGAAGTTGGTATGGCGATTACCGCCTCAACTTTGACCCATATCGCGGTTTTTTTACCGCTGGTGTTTGTGCAAGGCATCGCCGGCCAGCTGTTTCGCGATCAGGCCTTGACTGTGACGTTTGCGATGATTATTTCCTTGTTTGTCGCAATCACCTTGATCCCGATGTTGGCATCACTTGAGGGTGAATCTAAGGGTCGGTATGTGGACGATCAAATTGCAGCCAGCGATACCCGTAAACGTGGCTGGTTCAGCCGTTTTTTTGGCGCAATCATTGGCTTTTTAACCGCGATTCCGCGCACGGTTGGTCGTGGCATCGCGTGGGTGTTGTTGTATCCATCGAAATTGGTCATGTATTCATTTTCCGCGCTGGAGCGATTTTACATCGCGCTATTGCGTGGCTCGCTGAAAAACCCATTGCCGGTGTTGCTGATTGGGATTGCGAGTTTCGCAAGCGCACTGTATTTGGTGCCAAAGTTGGGGGTCGAGCTGATTCCCGAATTCGCCCAGGGCCGATTGCAGCTTGATCTTAAACTGCCGCCTGGCACGCCATTGGCGCAAACTGATGCACGTATGCAAGCGCTGCAGGAAGCCGGCAAGGGTGCGGCGAATGTGGATAGCCTTTACGCAACCAGCGGTTCCGGCACGCGCTTAGATGCCAGCCCGACCGATTCGGGTGAAAACGTTGCACGCATGATGATTCAAATGCCGGTGAATACCCCGCGCAGCGCCGAGCCCGTTATTACCGAGCAATTTCGTGCGCTAACGTCGCAAATTCCGGGTGCTGACGCTAAATTTTCACGCCCACAGCTGTTTTCCTTTGCCACACCGTTGGAAGTTGAAATCATTGGCGATGACTTGGATGCGTTAAAAACCGCCTCGGATTCATTCGCAAAAATTATGCGCGCCGACCCTTTATTTGTTGACGTGAAAAGCTCGCTTGAGCAGGGTGCACCGGAAGTCCGGCTGTATTTTGACCAAGATAAAGTAGCCGCATTGGGCTTGAGCACGCGTGATGTGGCTGATCAAGTGGTGCGACAAGTGCGCGGGGAAGTGGCGACGCGCTACTCCTTGCGTGACCGTAAAATTGACGTGCTGGTGCGCGCACGGGAGCTAGACCGTGATTCGCTGGATGCTGTTAAGCGCATCATTATCAACCCGACCAGCGCTAAGCCTTCGACGTTGGAATCGGTTGCGCGCGTTGAGATTACTGAGGGTCCTGCAGAAATTCGTCGCAATGACCAAGAGCGTGTTGCGGTAATTAGCGCAACCGTTGTCGGCGCTGATTTAGGGGCGGGTGCTGAGCGGGCGCGCCAGTTGCTCGCGGAAATGACCTTGCCCGTGAATATGGTTGGCAAAGTCGCAGGGCAAAGCTCGGATATGCAAGCCTCGTTTAACTCGCTGTTGGTCGCGCTGACACTCGCTATTTTTCTGGTGTATTTGGTGATGGCCTCGCAGTTTGAATCTTTGCTGCACCCATTTTTAATCCTGTTTTCGGTGCCGTTGGCGTTAGTTGGTGCAGTTTATGCGCTGTATTTGACCCAGACAACGCTCAGCGTGATTGTCTTTATCGGGCTGATTATGTTGGTGGGCATTGTGGTGAGTAACGCGATTGTGCTGATTGATCGCGTCAACCAACTGCGTGCCGGCGGCATGGCAAAATATGAGGCCTTGATTCAGGGCGGTTTGACCCGGCTACGCCCGATTGTAATGACCACCTTGACCACTTTGGTTGGGTTTTTGCCGATGGCCTTGGGTACTGGTGAGGGCGCTGAATTGCGCGCGCCGCTGGCGATCACGGTTATTGGCGGGCTTGTATTTTCGACTTTGCTAACGCTGATTGTGGTGCCGGTGCTGTATCAGCTGATTGATCGTCGCGCCAGTTTACCTGCGCACATGCTTAAGCATGTGCAGGTTGCGGAGTAGCCCATGACGCTCGCCGAACTCTCACTCAAGCGCCCGGTCACGGCGATTATGATTTTCGTCAGCTTTTTCGTGTTTGGCTTATTTAGTGCACGTTTGTTAAAGTTGGAGTTTTTCCCGGAACTCGATGCGCCCTTTATTTTGGTCAACGTTCCTTACCCAGGCGCATCGCCACGTGAAGTTGAGCGCGATATCGTGCGCCCAATCGAAGCGCAGCTTGCCACCATTAGCGGCATTGAAAATCTCTACGCGCAAGCCAACGAAAACGGCGCAACTTTTTTCATGCTGTTCGATTTCAATAAGAATCTCAAGCTAAAAGTGGCGGAGGTGCGCGAAAAAGTCGATGCCGCGCGCCCCGATTTGCCGAGCGACGTACAGCGCATTTTCGTGCAGAAATTTTCCACCAACGACCAAGCGTCAATCACGATCCGTTTGACCTCAAATGGCCGTGATCTGAGCAACTCCTACGATTTTCTAGATCGTAAGCTTAAGCGCCCGCTGGAGCGTATTCCGGGGGTTGCCAGCGTCAGCATTGCCGGTGTTGAGCCTTCTGAAGTCGAAATATCGCTGTTGCCGGAGCGAATCGCCTCTTTTAATGTCGATTTGAATCAGCTTGCGCAAAAATTGGCCAGCAGCAATTTCTCGGTTTCAGCCGGGCTAATTCATGATGCGAACCAGCGTTTTCGGGTGCAGCCGGTTGGCGAATTGAACACCTTGGAAGAAATCGGCGCACTACAAGTGACCGACGCTGGCGTTCGGCTGCGCGATATTGCGGAAATTCGCTTAAAGCCGCAAAAGACCGACGCGGTGCGAATTTTGGACGGCATTTATGCCGTCGGTGTAGACGTCAACCGCGAACGTAGCTCGAACTTGGTCGAGGTTTGCCGCTTGGTAATGGCGGAGATCAATCGCATCAGTAAGGAACTGCCGGGCGTAAATCTGATCGTGGTGGAGGATTTGGGGCAGGGGGTCGAAAGTTCGTTGGGTGAGTTGGTAAAAGCGGGTTGGGAAGGCGCGCTGTTTTCGCTGCTTGTGCTGTATTTCTTTTTGCGGCATTGGCCCAGCACGCTGATGGTTTCCCTGGCGGTGCCGATTTGCCTGACGATGACGTTGGGCGCGATGTATTTCATCGGCCTGACGCT
>JBBQBR010000231.1:0-5072 GCA_038317875.1 Lysobacterales bacterium | reverse complement strand
TGGTCACCCAGCTACTTTGCCGGTAGCTGTGGCGGTGCACCTATCGCCGTGATTCGCCAGTACATTGAGCAACAGCAAACGCCGCACTAAACCAAAGCTGGGACACCTGCGGTGTCCGCGCTATCCTTCCCCGCCCTGAAGAGCGAGGTTTGTCGCGCAAATCCGATCAAATTAAAATACGTCATTCAAACATAACCTGGCCGAATCAATAGCTATGCATAACGACAACGAGAACGAGAACGAGAACATCGAAATTTTAGTGCTGTATTACTCGCGCCACGGTGCTGTTGAAAAACTAGCGCGACTAGCGGCGCGCGGCGTCGAAGCCACCGGCGCACGCGCACGGCTGCGAACTGTCGCATCTTTAAGTACCCGCGCGGGCGTAGATTCTGGCACTGGCGCCAGCGCACCCATCGCAACTCTAGATGATCTTCGTGAATGCGCCGGCCTACTGCTGGGCTCGCCCACGCGCTTTGGCGCCATGGCCGCCGCGATGCAGGCCTTTTTTGAGTCCACCACGCCTCTTTGGCTTTCTGGCGCGCTAGTCGGCAAGCCCGCAGGCGCTTTCACATCCACCTCGACTCAGCACGGCGGCAATGAAGCGACGCTGCTCGATATTTTGCGGCCACTGCTACATCACGGCATGCTTATTGTCGGCCTACCGTATACGGAAAATGCCTTGTCCGAGACCAGCACGGGT
Organism: Lysobacterales bacterium; assembly: GCA_038317875.1. Classification (GTDB taxonomy): domain Bacteria; phylum Pseudomonadota; class Gammaproteobacteria; order Xanthomonadales; family SZUA-5; genus JANNYA01. Next base: position 4,372 of record JBBQBR010000231.1, on the reverse strand, counting down.
GGCACACCTTACGGTGCCAGTCACGTTTCCGGAAGCAATGGCAACGCACCGATCAGCGCGGAGGAGCGCACACTTGCGCTGGCGCTGGGTAAGCGGGTTGCGCAAACGGCGTTAGCGTTGCGCGGCGGCCAGCTCAAATAGCGCTTGATTTGGCGCACGGCAAACCAACAACACATTCGAAACCTGCAACTTTTAGGAACAAACGCCGTGCCGATTAGCACTTCTACGCAGTCCGCGTTGTCGCAATCCAGCCTAATGCGATCCAGCTTGCTGCAAGCTAGCCAGAACAGCTCAGCAGACGAAGCATTCGCCAAAGCGCTCAACGAGCGATGCGCCTGTATGACGCTAGATCGCGCAAAACTAAATGTTGAATTGGCGCGTGAATTTGAAGCGACCGCACCCACGTTAGCTGCGCGCGATGGCGGCGACGCGGGCAACCTAGATCGGTCAGCCTTGTTTAGCTTGGCGAATAAATCAATCGCTACGCTGTTTTCTGATACCACCGTTTTTGTCAGCGCCGCTGATATTGCTCAGATCGCGCAATTTGTCGCCGCACATCAACGTATAACAGCCCTACCCGGCTGGCGGCTAGCAGCGCTCAATGACGCGCCCGAGACAGCCAAACATGCCAGCGCTGCCCAGGGCGTACTCATGGGCTATGACTTTCATTTGAGCGCGCACGGGCCGCAGCTGATCGAAATCAACACCAACGCGGGTGGCGCCTTGCTCAATATGGTTTTGGCGCGCGCGCAACTTGCCTGCTGCGGTGTAGTTGACGCGCCGCATACGCAAGCTGAAGACGCCGCCAAACTGTTGGCGATGTTTTACGCAGAATGGCGCGCAGTCAAAGGCGATGCGCCGCTGCGCCATATCGCCATCGTGGATCAAGCGCCGTTCGAACAATATCTGCTGCCAGAATTCCTACTGTTTCAAGGGCTATTCGAACGCGCTGGAATCCGCGCCAGTATTTGCGACCCGAACGCGCTGAGCATCGTTGACGGTACATTGCGGGCAGCTGACGACGTGGTTGATTTGGTCTACAACCGCAGCACGGATTTTGCATTCGAAAAGCCACTCAACGCAAAATTGCGCACTGCTTGGCTTGAAAACTTGGCAGTCATCACGCCGCACCCGCAAGCGCATGCATTATTTGCCGACAAGCGGCTGTTAATACGGTTAAGCGACGCTGCGTTTCTGAGATCAATCGGCGCAAATGCGGAGGATATCGCCGCTTGCGTGGCACGCGTGCCGCAAACGCAATTGGTTTTAGCCGAACGCAGCGATTTGCTCTGGCAAAGCCGTCGCGAGTGGTTTTTCAAACCGGCTGATGGCTTTGGCGGCAAAGCGACCTATCGGGGCGATAAGCTGACGCGGCGCGTGTTCGAGGAAATTCTGCGCGGCAACTACGTCGCGCAACGCATAGTCGCACCCAGTGTGCGGGTGCAAAATGTCGACGGTGCAAAAGTGCAGCTTAAAAGCGATCTGCGCGCCTACAGCTACGCCGGAAAAGTGTTGCTTTACGCCGCGCGCCTGTATCAAGGTCAGACAACAAATTTCCGCACTCCGGGCGGTGGTTTTGCGTCGGTGGTTGCAATTCCTGAGGTTGCGATTCCAGGCATCGCAAGTGTTGCGACCACACCAAGCTTCACCAGTTAACTTAATTATTTTTTGCCTGACTCAAAAGCGCGAGCGGCCGACCTTACTGGCTGAACAATGAACTTGACCTGCTGATTTCATGCCAATGATGCAACTGTGTTCTGCTTACAAAACCAAGCTTTTGCAATGCATTAGCGATGGGATACTTGACCGCGATTTTTTTAATGGCTAAAGCTCAACTTAGGATTATTTTTAGCGCTTTGGCGTCTGTAGGCGTTGCTAAAAACAAAATAGCCTGGGGTTTAAGCTAGGCTATTTTGGTTGGTTGCTAACTAGATTGAAGGGTTTTCAGATTGCAAACTCCAATCCCAAGGAAGCCACTGAGCATCGTCAGCAGTTCGGATTTGTAAGCGTCAAGCGCCATATCCGACTGCAGCAAAGCACGTCCTAAAACGCCATCGAACAGCGTCATCAGTGCGCTGGCCGCCATAGTCGGCGCCAGATGTGCGGGCAATCGTCCCGCGCACTGTTGTTGCCCAATGGCCTCCGCAAGTGCGGCGCGAATCGCGCCATCATTTTTTTGTATTGCGGCCAGGATTGCAGGATTACGTCCGGCCTCGGCCATAACCTCGACCGTGATACGCGCACTTTTCGGCTCGAATGATTGCTGGATCAGGGCGTCCAGCTGCGCTGCCAGAACAGCACGCAGATCGTTAGCTTTGGCAAACTGACGGATTAGTTCCAAGTCCACCTCCTTTTCCAGCTCTACGAAGCACAGCACGATCTCGTCTTTACTTTTGAAGTAGCGATACATCAAGCCCATGCTTAAGCCAGCGCCTGCCGCAATTTCCGCGACGCTCGCCTGATGAAACCCTTTTTCGACAAAACAGCGCTCCGCCGAGGCCAATATTTCATCGCGACGTCGTTGTTGTAACTGCGGATCTGCGGTGCGCATGAGCACGCTCAAATAAAGTAAACAGGCGCTCACTTTATCATTGACATTGGCATTGTAGCAACTTAAAGTGAGCGCGCACTCAACAAAAGATCGCAACTTATGTCAGTCCCAATACCCCCAGGGACCGTCGTGAACACTATGGAATTGCTCGCTACCGCTCTATCCGCCCTGTTCCTTGTTTTTTTGCCGATGGAGCTGTATCGCCGCTTCAAGAAAGCGCAGCACACGCGCGCAAGCTGGCTTGAGATGCTTGCGTCCATTAGCCCAGTAATACCGACGCTACTGACCGGCACGCTCGTGCTGTTTTTTATCAGCACGCTTTTTGCGGGCGCGGTGGCGTTGCAACCGTGGCAAATCTCCACCACGCCATTAACGGCGATCGCAGCGATTATTTTGGTGGACTTTCTCTACTATATTGATCACTGCTGCGGCCACCGTATTCGTGTTTACTGGGCGGTTTCGCATTCGGTACATCACAGCTCCAACCAATACGATCAAACAACGGGATTACGCATTTCGTTCGTTGATGGCTTTCTGTCCCCTTGGTTTTACCTGCCCGCGATCTTGGTGGGTTTCGATCCTTTGTTGATCGGCGCTTGCCTGGGCTTGATCTTGGCCTATCAACAATGGATCCATACCGAAACGATTGGAAAATTGCCTTGGCTGGACCCATGGCTCAATACGCCGAGCAACCACCGCGTCCATCACGGCTCCAACGCACAGTATTTGGACAAAAACTATGGTGCCATTTTGATGATCTGGGATCAGTTGTTCGGCACTTATCAGCCGGAAAAAGAAAAAGTCGTCTACGGACTGACGCAGGCGCTAAACTCTCAAAACCCAATCAAGGTGCACCTGCATGAAGCTATTTTGCTTTGGCGGGCGTTAAAGCAAGCGCCGAACTGGCGGCATCGCTGGGATTTGTTAGTGCGGGCACCGGGCTGGAGTGAGCAGGATTCGACTAAGGAGATTCTATGATCGAGAACTGTCTAACCGCTCAGACGCAGCGCACTTTGGGCTCCACTTTATCCAGGCGTAAAGTTGTGGCGGCGCGTGCGACTGTTTTGACGATCTTTACCGGTGCCCCGCTCTGAAGCAGTTTCGAGGCCTCGATCTCTTCAAATTCTGTCAGCGGCAGGCCTTGCGCGTTACTGAGCAAAATGAGCCTCGGATAAAGCCGCGAGGACGGCAGTTGGCCCGAGACGGCGGCGATTTCGCCACTAGAAAGCTGCACCATCGAGCCGGTGGGATAAACGCCCAAACTCTGGAAGAACGACTCTACGACTTCAGCCGGCCAAATTTCGTCCCGGCCACTGTAGATGATCTTTTGCGCGGTGTTGATAGTTTCTTCGCAGTGATAGCTGCGCTTGCTGCAAAGCGCATCGAAGGTGTCGGCTAGGCCCAACATTTGGCCCATCAAAGAAACCTTGATGCCGCGCACCGCGCGCGGATAGCCGTTGCCATCCCAGCGCTCGTGGTGATGCAGAATCGCTAGAATCGCATCCAGATCAACGAAGCTGGATTGGCGCAGATATTCCAACCCACGCAGCACGTGCTCGTGGATCTCGCCCTTCGCATCCTCCTCGACATGCTCGGAGTTGACGTAGTAATTCTGGTTCAATCGCCACATACCAATATCCATCAGCAGCGCGCCCTTCGCCATAGACAGCAAAATTGCGGGTGGAAAGCCCAAGAAGCGTCCGAAAACGAGCACCAATGCGCAGCAGTTCAAGGGATGGCTGGTCGGATAGGATTCCCCACGGCGCAACGCGGCCAGCCAGAGCGCCGCATCAGGGCTGCGCACCACGCTCTCCACCACCG
>JBBQBR010000230.1:0-5073 GCA_038317875.1 Lysobacterales bacterium | reverse complement strand
TAAAGGGCGACACCTTGCGCCTGCCGACGTTGCGCGCGGCGGTTTTTGATGAGCTGAGTGCGGGGGAAATATCGATACGCTGCTCGCAAGCATTGGCGAAACTGGCCAAAGTAACCAGCGGCGCGCTTAATCACACACGCTGCAAGGTGCCAAAAACACTGAAAGCGACGCTGCGCGGCTATCAACATGACGGTTTAGACTGGCTCAGTTTTCTAGGCGAACACGGCCTAGGCGGTTTGCTTGCCGACGATATGGGCTTGGGCAAAACAATCCAAGTTTTGGCGCATATTTTGGCTGAGCGCGCGGCCAAGCGCTTAAATGGGCCCGTGCTGATTGTGATGCCGACCAGCTTAATTCCAAACTGGCGCAGCGAAGCCAAACGTTTCGCACCGGTGTTAAAAGTGCTGACTTTGCATGGCGCGGATCGGGCCGCGAAATTTAGCGAAATTGCGACGCATGACGTGGTTTTAACCACCTACGCACTGCTGTTTCGCGACCAAGATGCGCTGGCTGAGTCCAAATTTGCTTTGGCCGTTTTTGATGAAGCGCAAGCGATCAAGAATCCACAGGCCAAGGCCGCACTGGCTGCGCGCCGCATTCGTGCGGACCGACGCATTGTTATGAGCGGTACGCCGCTGGAAAATCACTTGGGCGAGCTATGGGCGCAGGTGGATCTGGTGCTTCCTGGTTTACTAGGTCCGCAAAAAGCCTTCACCGCGCGGTTTCGCACGCCGATCGAAAAATTCGGCGACGATGCTCGCAGCAAAATTTTAGAAAAGCGGCTCAAACCATTTTTACTGCGCCGCACGAAAAGCGAAGTGGCAAGCGATTTGCCCGCGAAAACGGAAATTACCCGCCCCGTGGAGTTGGAAGGCGGTCAGCGTGAACTCTACGAAACACTGCGTTTGGCAATGAACAAAAAAGTGCGTGATGCGGTTGCCGCACGTGGCATTAAGCAATCCAGCATCGTCATGCTGGATGCGCTGCTGAAATTGCGCCAAGCCTGCTGTGACCCGGCGCTCGTTAAATTACCCAGCGCGCGCAAGGTGAAAGGCTCGGCGAAACGCGAAATGTTGCTGGAGATGTTGGCGGAGCTGATCGAAGAAGGGCGACGCGTGCTGGTGTTTTCGCAATTTACCGAGATGCTGGACTTGATTGAAAGCGATCTCAATGAACAAAAGATTCCGTATCTGCGTTTGGATGGCAGTACGCTAGATCGCGCCACGCCAGTGCGGCGTTTCCAAGCGCTGGAAGTGCCGGTATTTTTGATTAGCCTAAAAGCGGGCGGCGTGGGTTTAAATTTAACCGCCGCCGATACCGTTATTCACTATGACCCGTGGTGGAACCCGGCGGTGGAAAATCAAGCCACCGACCGGGCGCATCGGATTGGTCAAGACAAGCCGGTGTTTGTCTACAAACTGGTGTGCAGCGACACCATTGAGGAAAAAATAGTGGCTTTGCAAGCGAAGAAAGCGGCGCTTGCCAGCGCCATTATGAGCGGTGGTAGCTCGACCGCGCTGAAGTGGGACGCGGAGGCGATTGCGCATTTGTTTGGGGCGCAGGAGTAGTAACGAACACCGCACGCCAAAAACCCACCTCACCGTCATCCCGGCGCACGCCGGGAACCATTTTTAAACTTGCGACAGGTCTGCGATGAAAGCCGATCTCTCGAAAAGCCAATCATCTGAAAAGCCAATCATCTGAAAAGCCAATGGATCCCGGCCTGCGCCGGGAGGACAATTGGAAGTTCGACGCCATGGCTGTATCTGACACAAAATCTAACGCCCTGTAACCCGCTCGGAGTTTTCTGGACTTTGCCCCGGCATTTGCCAGCTCTAGCCACAAAATGGCACATTCGACAACTTAAATTTAACTGCGGCGTTGCCGCGGAGCCGTCATGACTGAATCTGTTACGCCGTCGGCCACATTGCCGGACTATAAAGCCACGCTACATTTGCCTGAAACCGCGTTTCCGATGAAGGGTGATTTGGCGAATCGCGAACCCAAAGCGCTTGCCCAGTGGGAGCAAACGGGCCTATATCACGCCATTCAAAAAGCCGCAGAAGGCCGCGAGAAATTTGTCCTGCACGATGGCCCGCCCTATGCCAATGGCGATATCCATATTGGCCACGCGGTCAATAAAATTTTGAAAGACATTGTCGTAAAAAGTAAGCTGATGGCGGGAAAACGCGCGCCGTATGTGCCCGGCTGGGACTGCCATGGCCTGCCCATTGAAGTGGCGGTGGAGAAAAAAGTTGGCAAAGTCGGCGCGAAAATCGATGCCCGCACCTTTCGCGCCGAGTGCCGCAAATATGCCGCCGCACAAATTGATAAGCAGCGCACCGATTTTAAGCGCTTAGGCGTTTTGGGCGATTGGGAAAACCCGTATCGCACCATGGATTTCAAATATGAAGCCGACCAAGTACGTGCGCTGGCCCAAATTTATAGCAACGGCCATATCGTGCAGGGCAAAAAGCCAGTGCAGTGGTGCTTTGATTGCAAAAGCGCATTGGCGGAGGCAGAAATTGAATACGCCGAGAAAACTGACCCAGCCGTGGACGTGGCTTTCGCGTTCAAAGATCCGCAGCAGTTGGCCAGCGCGTTTGGTTTAACGGCACCGGTTGCGGCCTCTGCGGTAATTTGGACCACCACGCCATGGACGCTGCCCGCGAACCAAGCGGTCGCCGTCAACCCGGCTTTGCGTTACGCGCTCGTGGCCACCGAGCGCGGCCACTTGGTGCTGGCGCAAGATTTAGTCGAACGCTGTTTAAAGCGCTATAAATTAACCGGCGAGATCGTTGCGGTGACTACCGGCGATAAGCTGGAACGCGTGGATTTGCGACATCCGTTTTATGAGCGCGACAGCTTAATGATTGTGGGCGATCATGTGACCGCGACCGATGGCACTGGCTTAGTGCATTCGGCGCCGGCTTATGGGATGGAGGATTTTATTGCCGTTGGCCGCTACACCAAAGAATTGATCGAGCCAGTGCAAGCCAACGGCGTGTACGTTAGCGACCTGCCGGAATTTGGCGGCATGAGCATCAGCGAGGCGAATCCAAAAATCGTTGAGCACTTGCGCGCTGTCGGCTGTTTGCTGGCGGATTTTGCGTATCCGCACAGCGTGGCGCACTGCTGGCGCCACAGCAGCCCTACGATCTATCGGGCTGCGCCGCAGTGGTTTATTTCGATGGAAAAGGGCGGCCTGCGTGCGCAGGCTCTGAAAGAAATCGCTGGCGTGCGCTGGATTCCTGGTTGGGGCGTCGAGCGCATTGAAGGCATGATTTCTGGCCGACCCGATTGGTGTATTAGCCGCCAGCGCACTTGGGGCGTACCGATTGCGATCTTTTTGCATAAAGACACGCTAGTGCCGCATCCAAACACCGCAGCGCTGATGCAACAAGTGGCGCTGGAAATCGAGAAAACTGGCGTGGACGCTTGGTATGAATTGGATCAAAGCACATTATTAGGAAGCGACTCAAATCAATACGAAAAGGTCAAAGACATTTTAGACGTCTGGTTTGATTCCGGCGTTAGCCATCATTGCGTTGTAGATGCGCGTTCCGAATTAGCGCCGAGCCCAGCGGATATGTATTTGGAAGGTTCGGATCAACATCGCGGCTGGTTTCAATCTAGTTTGTGCGTGTCTGTGGCCATGCACGGACACGCGCCGTATCGGCAAGTACTGACGCACGGCTTTGTTGTAGATAAAGATGGTAAAAAAATGAGCAAGCGCGACGGCAACGTCGTGCTTCCGCAGGACGTAATGAAAGTGCTGGGTGCAGATGTGCTGCGGCTTTGGACGGCAGCGACGGACTACAGCGCCGAGATGAATGTCAGCGATGAAATCCTCAAGCGCGTGTCGGATAGCTATCGGCGCATTCGCAATACTGCGCGCTATTTGCTGGCCAATATCAATGGTTTTGATCCTGATAACGCTGTTGCGCACGAAAAGCTCTTGCCGTTGGATCAGTGGATTATTGACGGTGCGCTCAATGTGCAAACGCAGGTCATTGCCGCTTACGAGAGCTATCAGTTCCATCAGATTTATCAGCTAGTTCATGAGTTTTGCTCGGTCAAACTTGGATCGCTGTATTTGGATGTGCTGAAAGATCGTATGTACACAACGCAACTGGACAGCGTTGCACGTTTGTCCGGGCAAACGGCGATGTATCACGTCATGCAAGCCTTGCTCCGCTGGATTGCGCCAATCTTGAGCTTTACCGCTGAGGAAATGCTGCCGTTTATTCCCGGCATGCAGGCAACGTCTAGCGTATTTATGTTGACGTGGTATGAGGGACTAAAACCATTGCCAGACGACGCCAAGATTTCGCGGGCCGCATTCGCAACGTTGGAGGCATTGCGCGAGTTGGTAAACAAGGAGTTGGAACCACTGCGCTCCGGTAAGCAAATCGGTTCAAGTCTAGACAGCGAAGTGGACGTTGTTTGGCCAGAAAAGGATGTTGCCGTTTTGCAACCCTTCGGCGCGGAATTGCGGTTTTTCCTATTAACTTCAAATGTGACGCTAAGCGCAGGCGGAAAACACGAGGCAAAGATTACGGCAAGCGTCAGCCCACACCGCAAATGCCTGCGCTGCTGGCATCACCGCAGCGACGTGGGTAGCCACAATAGCCACCCCGATTTATGCGGCCGCTGTATTGAAAACATTGATGGCGCGGGGGAAGTACGTGGCTATTTCTGATCTGGACGTTGCTGAGGCGGCCCAAATTGCCCAACCACTAAAGCCGCGCTGGTTCCTTTTCTTGGCGGCATTGGCGCTGGTATTGCTCGCGTCAGATCAATACACCAAGTCGCTTGCAATTCAGCAGTTGAGCTATGGCATACCGGTGCCGGTGTTTGAGCCCTGGCTCAATTGGACGCTGGTGCATAATTACGGGGCCGCGTTTTCATTTTTGAGCCAATCGGGCGGCATGCAGCACTGGTTTTTTGTCGCCATTGCGGCGGGCGCTGGCATTGGCCTGCCGATTTGGATTGCGCGGCTAAAACGCGACGAGCGCGTTTTGAGCATTGCGCTCACGATGGTGTGGGCGGGGGCGGTCGGCAATCTAGTGG
>JBBQBR010000229.1:0-5104 GCA_038317875.1 Lysobacterales bacterium | reverse complement strand
CAAGCACGATTGCCCACGGCACCAGGAAGGCGACTTCTAAGTCAAACACAATAAACAAGATTGCCAATAGGTAATAGCGCATATCAAAGCGCATGCGTGCGTCGTCAAAAGCCTCGAAGCCGCATTCATAGGCTGAATTTTTCTCTGCCCCCGGTCTCGAAGGCCCGAGCAAGGCCCCTGCGGTCATCAACACAACGCCAAGACCAAAACCTACGATCAAAAATACTGCGATTGGGAAATATTGTTCAAGCATATGCAAATACCTATTCAAAAAGCCGATTCGCCGAAGTACTAGCTATGCGCGACCTGCTTAAAGACGATTGGGGTGGTTCAGCGGTGCAAAACGATAGCGGGTAGCGTGATGCAATTGCACTTGGGGCGTTAGGTCTTGCTACCAAGACCGCACGAACCTTGAAAAAGCCAAGCGCTGAAATATAGCCTGAAAGGGTTGAATTGTGTGTCTAGTTTTTGTCGCCGCTCAGTGATGTGCAAGTGCAGCAATTCAGATGTTTTTAGGGTTTTGGAATTTGTGTATCATTTTGTTACGAAAATTTCGGTGGCTTTTGGCGCATCCAGCGGCGCACCGATGGCCTATCATCCGCTATGCCTTTTAATTCATGTTGAGTCATCTTATGTCGCATTTGATCGTCCTATTCAATCTAAAAGCGGGCAAGAACCGTGCTGATTATGAAAATTGGGCGCGAACGAATGATCTGCCTAGCGTCAATAGCCTAAAAAGCGTCGATAGCTGCAAAATATTACGGAGCACCGGCCTGATGGGCTCAGCTGTATCAGCCCCTTTTCAATATATTGAAGTGATCGAAATCAACAGTAACGATGGTCTTTTCGTCGACTTCGATGGGCCGATCATGCAAAAAATTACCGAACAATTTAACGAATTTGCTGATTCGCCCATTTTCATTATGGCCGCAGCCTTGGTTTGACGCTCGCAAATAGTTGGCTTTGCATAGGAACGTATTTCGCTTGTGACTCGCTCTGACTTGGCATCCATGAATGCCTGAGATTTGCCAGCACGATGATGCGCCCCAAGCCTGCTGAACTTGCTACTCTTGTCGCTAATTTGCTTTTGGGTTTTCATTTATGGACATCATTCTAGCCAACCCACGAGGGTTTTGTGCGGGTGTGGATCGCGCTATTGATATCGTAGAACGCGCACTAGACCTTTTCGGTGCGCCGATCTATGTACGCCATGAAGTCGTGCACAACCGCTTTGTGGTTGAAAAGCTACGAACTCGAGGCGCGGTATTTGTCGATGAACTTGATGAGGTGCCAGCGGATCAAACCGTTATTTTTTCGGCGCACGGCGTGTCACAAGCGGTGCGTGGCGAAGCGGCACGGCGCGGCTTGCGCATATTTGACGCGACATGCCCGCTCGTTACCAAAGTCCATATGGAAGTGGCGCGCTTGTGCAAGGCGGGGAAAGATGTCGTGCTTATTGGACATCATGGCCACCCTGAAGTGGAAGGCACCCTAGGCCAATGGGATTGTGCGAATGCAAAAGGTCGAATTTATCTGATTGATTCCGTTGCCGAGGCCAATGCGATTATGCCCTCGCAGCCGGATGAGCTCGCCTACACCACGCAAACGACGCTGAGCGTGGATGAAACCCGCGACATCATTGAGGCTTTGCGTCAGCGATTTCCGGCGCTACACGGGCCGCGGCATGACGATATTTGCTACGCCACGCAAAACCGCCAAGATGCCGTTCGTGCACTCGCAAATGCCTGTGATTTGGTGCTGGTTGTTGGCTCACCGAATAGTTCTAACAGCAATCGTTTGCGTGAATTGGCGGAAAAAGTTGGGGTGGAGTCATACTTAATTGACGGTGCGCAAGATATTGATCCCGTGTGGCTTCAAGGCAAACGCGCAATTGGCGTGACAGCGGGTGCCAGTGCGCCAGAAAGTTTAGTGCAAGAAGTGCTCAAAGCGATCCAGGCGGCAGGTGGAAGTCCACCGCGCCAATTGGATGGCGCGGTTGAAAATATGGTCTTTGCGTTACCGAAAGAACTACGCGTGGTGGTGCAAGGCTGATGACGGTTTTAACGGGGTCGTCAGACCAAGAGCGGTTGCCGGGAGCAACTGGAAACGTAGCAACTGGAAATGCGGGCGAGCGCATGCTGGGTTGGCCGACTGCAAGTGCGGTGGTCGTGGCGTCCATGATCGGGGTAGGGGTGTTTTCGACACTCAGCTTTCAAGTGCATTCTTTAAATTCGCCGTTTGCTATTTTACTGCTGTGGCTTGTGGGTGCGGTAGTGGCCTTACTTGGCGCGCTCAGTTACGCTGAACTTGGCGCTGCTTTGCCGCGCTCAGGTGGCGAATACCATTTGTTAGGGCGTATTTTTCATCCGAGTTTGGGTTTTACCGCCGGTTGGGTATCGTTAGTGGCCGGTTTTGCGGCACCTATTGCCGCCGCAGCGATGGCGTTCGCGGCCTATCTGGGCAAAGTGTTGCCGGCAATCGATCAGCACCGCGGTTGGATCGCTTGTGTGATCGTGACGCTCATTACAATTATTCACGCTTGGCGCGTTGGTGCAGGTGCACGTTTTCAGGTGGCAGCGACGATTTTAAAAATTGCGCTGATGTTAGCGCTTGCGATTGCCGCATTGTTCACACCCGCAGTGCCTGGCATCAGTTTTGCACCCGCGCCGGGTGACGCGTCTTTAATCATGAGCAGCGCATTTGCGGTTTCGATGGTCTATGTGTCCTACGCCTATTCTGGCTGGAACGCCGCCGTTTATATCGCCGGTGAAACGAAAGACCCGCAGCGCACGTTGCCACGGGCATTGGCAATTTCGACGTTTTCGGTGGGTGTGATCTATCTGCTGGTGAACTATGCGTTTTTGCGTGTAGTCCCGATCACCGAACTGCTCGGCGTCAACCCTTTTGCGGAAAACGATGCGAGCATGGTCAGCAAAGAGTTAGCGGTCGGTTTCTTGGCTGGGCAGCATATTTTTGGTGACGGCGGTGCCCGCATCGTGGGCCTGCTTATTGCGTTATGTTTGGTTTCCACAATCAGTGCAATGGTATTAACCGGGCCGCGCGTTTTGGCAACAATGGCGCAAGATTATTCCGCGTTGAAAGTGCTGGAGCCAGCACCGACGAAGCCGCCCGCTTTGGCGTTGGGCGTGCAATGGTTGGTGGTTGTATTGCTGGTTCTGAGCGCCAGCTTTGAAACTGTGTTGAACTACATTGGCATAACATTAAGCCTTTTTGCTTCGCTCACCGTCGCTGGATTAATCGTGCTGCGCGTTCGCGAGCCTAGTCTGGCACGGCCATTTCGCTGTCCGGGCTACCCGGTTACGCCGCTGCTGTTTTTGCTGGTCAACGCTTGGATGATTTATTACCTGGGTGCGCAAAACCATAAGGCCCTGATAGCAAGCGCCGTGACGATTTTGGTTGGGCTTGCATTGTATTTTTTGATCGCCAAGAAACCAGCGGTCAATCCTTAAATCTTTTACGTCGAGAATCTAGAAATGAAATTGAAATTTGCTGTCTTAGCTTTTGCTTTGAGTCCATTTTTAAATGCGCAAACCCCGACTGCAGCGCCAAGTGATGCAGCCAAACTTGCGCCGCCTACAACTCCGGCAGTGGCACCCGCATCGTGTATTGCGCCAACTGCCGTTTTGCAAGCAAACTATCTAACTGATGCTGCGCGACTGATGGCGGGCTATGACACGAACGCGGCTGGCCCACTCGCAGCGCTCTCAGCAACACCTGCAATTAAGGCACACAATCAAAATTTTGCAGCGGCCTGGAAAAAGCTTGATACCCGCCAATTAGATTTAGTTAAAGCATTTGGCAATTCTGAAGTGGTGCCGAAGGTTGGCAGCGCGCCGCTATTTTATCCCTTCAGTGGGCCGGATTTTCTTTACGCAAATGCGCTATTTCCAAATGCTTCTAGCTATGTTCTGACTGGCTTAGAACCGGTCGGTGCGGTGCCGCTGATTGAACAATTCAAGCCTGACGAATTGAACGCCAGTTTGGCTGATTTAAGAAAATCCTTACATGCGATATTGAGCTTTAGTTTTTTCAAAACGATCGATATGAAAGTTGATTTCAAACGCAGCCGCTTTCAAGGCGTGGTGCCGGTTTTGATGACCTTCGCGGCAAAAAGTGGTTATGACGTCACTAGTATTAATTTTTTTGTGCTGCATCCTGATGGTTCAAAGTGCGTAACGGACGCCACAAATTTGCTCAAGTTGCCCGTCGGCGACATTCCGGGCGTGACTTTAGCGCTGAAAAAAGCCGACTCCATGGCAAGAACGTCGGTCACCTATATGAGTAGCGATATTGGTGATGGCGGAATCGTCAAAACTCCGCAATATGAAGCGCTGGTGCGCGCGCTTAAACCGGGTGCTACATTTATCAAAAGCGCCTCGTTTTTGATGCACAAGAGCTATTTTTCGAAAATTCGCAGCCTGATTTTGGAAGTTTCACCCATTGTGTTGCAAGACGACTCCGGTATTCCGTACAAGAATTTCGATCAGAATCTATGGGAGCCGAAGTTCTATGGCGCATATTTTCAGCCGATTCCGCTCTTTGCGAACTTTAATCAGCCCAATTTGACTGTGGCCTACAAGCAAGTCGGCTCTACACCACTGGCGTTTGCGATTGGCTATCGTTCCAAAAAAACAAACAGCTCATTGCTGTTAATGACGCGCAAAGATGCGGCGGCAAAATAAATGAAACGACGTGCGCTGCTGGGTTTGTTGGGGGCTGCGGCAGCAGCGCATGCGGTAAAAATAAACCCAGACTTATCCGATTCAAGTTCAGATTTCACGCTTATTTACAATAATTCCGCTGTTTTAAATATTCTTGAAAAAGGTTCGCCCAGGCTTCAAAGGTTCCTCGCAAAATCGTACGAATATGGCCTGCAAATTTGCTTTACGCGGCTAGCGAAAGTGGGATCAGAGACGATATTTTCGACTTTCAGCACGCCGCAAGTTAGCAAGTGGTTTGCCCCCGCCAGCCTAGTCAAACTGCCGCTCGCAGCGCTACTTTTGGAGCAACTTGAAGCGGCCAAAATTGATTGGACAAGCGCGAAACTGGCGTTCCCAGGCATGCCGGATTGCGCAGAACGGGC
>JBBQBR010000228.1:0-5105 GCA_038317875.1 Lysobacterales bacterium | reverse complement strand
TGGTGCTGATTGAAACGCATGAGGAACATGCGGTGATTGAGCGCCTTCGGGAACTACTGCGCGAATTTTTGCGCCCACTTTATAGCTGGTCGATTACGCGAGGTTTACGCCGCTTAGATTTGGTCGAGCAATCCGAACGCCCGCCCGAATTTGCGCCGAGCAGCAATGACGTATTAGATGTAATGCAGCGCGCCCGCGATCGCTCGGTATATGTGCTGTTTGAGTTCGACACTTTTTTAGGCTATGCCGTGAATCAGCGCAAGTTCCGTGAGCTGGTGCTGCGCCACGACTGCCCGGATCACACCATCATTTTAGTGAGCCCAAAGTTTGATTTGCCGGCATCGATAAATGCGCTAGCGGTGCGTGCGCCGATGCCGGTGCCATCGCAGGCGCAGCTGCTTGCCATGATTAAAGTTGAGGCGAGCGCGTTTTCTAAAGAGCAAGGCGGCAAGCGCGTGCAGCTGATTTTAAGCAGCGTCAACACCATGGTCAGCATGCTGCACGGCATGCCGATGGCCGACGCGCGTCGCATTGCACAGCGGGTGATTGCGAACGATGGTTGTATTAGTGACGCAGACTTGCCAGAAATTGCGAGGGCAAAGTTCGAGTTGATCGATCAAAGTGGCGTGCTCAGTTTTGAGCCCGAACAGGTGTCATTGGACGACATTGCCGGTCTTGATAACCTGAAACGCTGGATTCAAATCCGCCGACCGGTGTTTTTGGGCGAAAATACCGCTGGGCTGGATCCACCGCGCGGCGTGTTGCTGCTGGGCGTGCAGGGTTGTGGCAAAAGTATGGCCGCCAAGGCGGTCGCGGCTGGGTTTAGGGTGCCGCTGTTGCGCCTTGATATGGGCAGCATTTACGACAAATTTCACGGCGAAAGCGAACGCAAGCTGCGCGAATCGCTAGAACAAGCGGCGCGTATGTCGCCCTGCGTGCTGTGGTTGGATGAAATCGAAAAAGGGATGTCGCAAGGCGGTTCTGACGATGGCGTATCGCGTCGCGTACTGGGCTATTTTCTAACTTGGCTCAACGAACGCAAAGCGCCCGTATTCGTAGTGGCAACCGCGAATCAAATCGATATGTTGCCGCCTGAGCTGTTGCGCAAGGGCCGTTTTGATGAGATATTTTTTGTTGACTTGCCGCGCGCATCGGCACGTCGTCGCGCTTTTGCGATTCACTTAGCAAAACGCAAGCTAGATGTGGTTGATTTTGATTTAGACATCTTGGCGCAAAACAGTAGCGGCTTCTCAGGTGCCGAAATTGAACAAGCGATTGCCTCAGCGCGCTTTTCTGCGCACGCCGTTGGCGAAGCGGTTGCAACTGAAACGATTGTCAGTGAGCTAAAACAAACCCGGCCACTGTCGGTGGTGATGGCGGAGCCAATCGCTGCGCTTCGTGCGTGGGCAAAAACGCGAACGGTCAGTGCAGATGCGGATGAGTTTGTGGCTTAAGCGCATGATGGTCAATCAAACCTGAAATGGCTGCGTTGCGATTTCATAGCTCCAATCCGTGCGATTTTGAGCGAGCAGCGCTACTCGCTACTTTCAATTGCAAAACTGCGGCGGTCTTCGCCATTGATATAATCACCGCCACCGCTGACTAGGGTGTCGGTGCATTCGATCCGCATTTCAATGCTTTGGCCCGAGTCATTTTTAAAGCTCAACTGATAAATATCCCATGGAACTTCGTCGAAAATCTCAACGCGGTGACTGTTTACGCTGCCGCTGAAATGCTGCGATTCGCTTTCCGGCCCGCTTAGCTGCGCGGCGATCACGCCCGCCTGCTGGTCAATCAGCACCAAGGCCCATTCGGTCTTGCCTTCACCTTGACTACTCAACAAATAGCGCGCCAACAGTGCGTTGGCCCAACGCTCAGGATCGCTTGGGCCCGCAGCCGCGTCGGTATCTGGAACTAGCCCCGCATGCTGGACGCGTGCCCCACCACGACCTTCACTTGGAGCTTCACCCTGGCCTTTGACAGCACCGAGCACCTGAACACCATCTTCGTCGCGAGTGATGATAGTCACTGGCCGCCCGGCAATTGGCTTAGCGACTGAGCGCACTGGTGTAGAGTCGAACCACATAAACGCGGCAAACCCTAAAACTGCAAAAGCGGTAAGCGCGAAAAGGATTCGCTTCGATTTTGTTGACGCATGGCTACTTGCATCGTGGCTATTTGCATCTCGATCTGTTGCGTGCTGCGTTTCGACTTTGCGGGGCGGCACCGGCGAATTTGTTGGCAAAATAGGGATCTGCAACCGAGGCATGCCAACCCCGCCTTCTTGCAGGTTTAACAGTTCAGCGATCAGGCTTAGCGTGTCTGGAAAACGGGCATTTCGATCAAACTCAAGCATGCGGGTGATTAGTTGCGCGGTTGCAAGATCAAGTTCGGGCCGCACCAGACGAATATCAGGTGTATTCAACGGCACCGCATTGCCGCTGCGAATTGCAGTGGCGCGTTCTAGTTCAGTAAACGGCGCTCGGCGCGCAAGTAATTCAAAAAAAACGACCCCCAGCGAATATTGGTCGGCGCGGGAATCCAAGCTCAGGTTGGGCTGCATCGCTTCTGGTGCTAGATAGCCTGTGGTGCCCAAAACATTGCCCAATTGCGTTAGCCGTGGGCCAAATAACTCACCCGAGCTTGCGATTCCTAAGTCGGCAACTTTTACCCGTTCTGGCTCAACGCTGTTGGCTTTAGTCAGCAGCAAATTGCCCGGTTTGATATCCCGGTGAATAATCCCTTGTTCGTGCAGTGCGCCTAGGCCACGTGCGGCTTCGAGCATCCAGCGCTTTAGTTGCGTTAGTGTCGGTGCTTTGAGTTTGCAGGCATCGCTGATGGAGTGTTCCAAAAGCTCCATGGCGAAATACGGTGCGCCCACATGTTCGCCAACCGCAAAAATCGAAATCACATGTGGGTGATTGATGCTGGCTAGGATTTGCGCCTCGCGTAGGAAGCGCTGCAGCGTTATTGAATCAGCGGGCCATTCGCCGCTTTGCAGCTTGACGGCTAAATCGCGCTTGAGCGCGTGGTCACGGGCGCGGTAAACCACGCCCATGCCACCCCGCCCGAGTTCTTCAATAAGCTCGAAGCCGCCAATTTCACCCAGTGAACCGGTCAAAGCGGTGATCGAGTCATGCGTGCGGGCTATTGACCGCAGTCAGCGTCGTAAAACGCACCAAAAACGGTATCAACCCGCTCTAACGCGGCAACAAAGCCATCACGATCATTGTCAGTGTGCGCTTGTTCTAAATTATCGAGTGCGGTATTTAGATTGTTGTTTTCTTCCTCATCAGCCACTGTGCGCAGCAAACCCATGACCTCTTCTAAGTCTTTGTAGGTTGCATCGTCTACTTCCTCGCCCGCATTCAGTCCATTACGAATGTCATCAAGCGCCGAGCCGAGCTGAACTAAACTCTCACAATCTGTCTTTTCTGCGTAAGCACAAGGGCCGTAAAGTAATGCCGCCAGCCCGATCACTCGAAATATAGAAACTTTCATGTTTTCACTTCCTTTAGTCGCCGTTTGGAGACGCAAAAATAGCAGTAAAGCGTAATACTAGGGGGGAGAGCAGACTGCTTGATGTAAAAATCACGATTAGTTGCAGCTTGCTCATAAAATGGCGTTTTTCTTCTGGGAGCCTCTTGGCTGTCGTTTAATCACTGTCGTTCATTCACTAAAATATCGCTAAATATTTAATTGGAAAAACCATTAACTTGAAAGGATGTGTCGCTTGAGCACTGCTTTGAATCAAACATTTTGGACTGAACTTGGTACGCGCGCCACAAACGCCGCATCGATTTCAGCTTTATTTGCCGCAGACGACTCGCGTGTTGAAAAGTTTTCTGGGCGTATCGGCGCGATCCAAGTCGATCTTTCCAAGCAACGCATGAACCCTGCAAACCTCGCATTTCTGCAGCAACGCGCTGAAGCGCTCGATCTTGCGGGCGCAATTCGGGCAATGTTTGACGGCCAGATTGTCAATGCATCTGAGCACCGCGCGGTGTTACACGGATTATTGCGCACCCCCGAGTGTGATGTGCCTGCGTTGATGCAGCCGTCGGATTTGCGCAGCTTGGCGGGATGCATGCGCACTGCGCACGCTCAAATGCGTCGAATTTGCGATGCCATTCACCAGGGCAGGGCGCGCGATGTTGGCGTATTGCAACCTACCGATATTGTCAACATTGGCATTGGCGGCTCAGATTTAGGGCCGCGCTTGGTGACGGAAGCGTTGATTGGCGATCACGTGCCAAATTTACGCGTGCATTTTGTGACCAACGTTGATGCCCACGGCAGTGCGCGGCTACTTACAAGTTTGAACCCGGCCACGACGCTTTTTATTGTGGTTAGCAAAACTTTCAGTACGCAAGAAACGCGCTTAAATGCCCTCTTTGCGCGCGCTTGGGTGCAGCGCTATTTAACCGATGCCGGGCTATCAGCGGACAGCTTGAGTGCGCATTTCTTAGCGGTTAGCTCCAATGTCAAAGCCGCAATTGATTTTGGTATGGCACCAACCCATATTTTGCCCATGTCCGATACTGTGGGTGGGCGCTATTCGGTCTGGAGCGCGGTGGGCTTAAGCGCGGCACTAGCGATCGGCTTCGAGAAGTTCGAGGCATTTCTTGCGGGTGCACGCGCCGCTGATCTCAGCTATCAAACGCTGCCGATCACGCAGAATTTGACGATTAACTTAGCGCTGACGGAAATTTGGAATCGTAACGGTTTGGGTTACGCAAGCCGGGCAGTTGTACCCTATGACGACCGCTTAGCGCGTTTGCCGGAGTTTCTCCAGCAGTTAGAAATGGAATCAAACGGGAAGCGCGTCGGTGCTGATGGTGCGGCCATCAATCACGAAACCTGTCCAGTGGTGTGGGGCGGCATCGGTACCAACGTTCAACACGCTTTTTTCCAGGCGATTCATCAAGGCACGCAGGTGATACCGGTTGATTTCATAGGCATTTTGCAACCCGATCACCCATACACTGAGCACCATCAAGCCTTGCTGGCCAATATGTTGGCGCAAAGTGCCGCGCTATTACGCGGTAAAGACTTGGCTCAAGCGCTAAGGGAATCACCCTCAAACCTAACCGATGCCGCGCGTA
>JBBQBR010000227.1:0-5143 GCA_038317875.1 Lysobacterales bacterium | reverse complement strand
CGGAAGGAAAACGGTTTGTAGTGTGTGATCCACATTTGAACTAATCCACATTTGAACTAAGTCTAGACATGTGGCTTAATCAAGTTACCATTCGCAACATTTTTAGAAGGATGTCTTGTGTTGATACGTACGCTTTTACTTTCGACGCTCATGGGCGCCGCATCCGTTGCTTCAGCCGGAAGCGATTTGATTTTCCGCAGTGCATTTGAAGACGGCCGTTGGGTAGATGCAACGGGCGTAGCTTTTTGGCAGTGCCAAGCCAACTGCGACCTAGTCGCAGGCCAATACGTTGATAACGGCAACGGTATGGCGCTTGCGGCTATTGGCAACTGGGCCGAAGGTGGCTTTAGCCCAGTCGCGGTGCGCGTGGATGCCAGTGAGAGCCCGATGCTCACGCTTGCCGTTGGGCTAATGCCAGGCGGCGTTGATTTTGGCAGTTGCAACGATTACATCGCTATGACAGCCTGCCCATTGCAGGTAACAAGCAGTATTCGGCGAATTAATCTTTATCAAGCGGGCACTGTGCGAAAAATCGAGTTTTTGGTTTTCGATTGATGCCGGGGTCATTTTCCGCTGCATTCCTGCAATTAAAAAGGCCGTGCCAAGTAGAACTCGGCACGGCCTTTATGATTTAACAAGATCAATGCTGATTAGCTTAGCTGCGCCAACACATATTCAGCTGCGGATACTTTGAATTCGCCCGGCGCTTCGATGAACAAATGGGTAACCACGCCATCTTTTGCCACAAGCGCAAAGCGCTGTGCGCGTACGCCCATGCCGAACTTGCTGGCGTCCAATTCTAAGCCGAGTAATTTGGCGAACTCGGCATTGCCGTCAGCCAACATCATAATCTCGCCGGAATTTTGACTTTTACCCCATGCGTCCATGACAAACGCGTCATTGACTGCCATACAGGCGATGCGAGCTACACCTTTTGCTTTCAGCTCAGCGTTGAGTTCGACATAGCCGGGCAAATGGCGCGCGGAACAAGTAGGCGTGAACGCGCCGGGCACCGAAAACAGTACGGTGGTGCCGGCACCAAAAATTTCTTCAGTGCTGATCGGCTTGGGGCCGTCGCGCATGATCGTGAGGGTGGATGCTGGAATTTTGTCGCCAACTTGAATGCTCATGGATTAATGCCCTTTTTGAAGTTTTAGGAAAATAGCGGAGGTGGATCATAGGCGCAACGCCAGCGCAGAACGTTACGCGCACGTGATGGTTTCTGAATTTATCTGAACGAGATCAGTGAATCAGTTGGCATGGAAGTTGACAGAAAAAAGTTTGCAGGTATATTGCGCGGCTCAGATGCGGGAATAGCTCAGTTGGTAGAGCACGACCTTGCCAAGGTCGGGGTCGCGAGTTCGAGTCTCGTTTCCCGCTCCAAGTATTGGCATTAAGTAGTATTTTGTAAGCAGTTTTCGCTACCGGCCTGGTGGCAGAGTGGTCATGTAGCGGCCTGCAAAGCCGCGTACGCCGGTTCGATTCCGACCTAGGCCTCCAAAGCAAATTGAAAAGCCAGCCTAGTGCTGGCTTTTTGCTTTTCGCAGCTTCTACTATCCATGTAGGGCGCATTGCATGCGCCCAAGGCTTTCAAAACGCCCAAAAAATTGCACCTGCCGCATACTTTACATGCCCTCGTCCGGGTTGGCGCAATTTTTCAAGCGCGGCGCGATGACGCACTCCTGGGCGCATGCAATGCGCCCCAACATGCATTAATAGCGGCTTGTTCACCAAACGATTTAGCACTGGAATTAGCTCTCGCGCATTGCATCGCCCACCACGGCCAACGTCTCATCAACCACCGCTTGCGTGTGTGCACCAGAAATGAAGCCCGCTTCGTAGGCGCTGGGCGCAAAGTACACGCCGCGCTTTAGGCAAGCGTGGAAGAAGCGTTTGAAGCGCTCAATGTCGGCAAGCCCGGCTTCATTAAAATTGCGCGCACACTTTGGTGCAAAGAAAAAGCCGAACATGCCGGTCAAAATTGCGCTTGCAAACGGCAGGCCCGCTGCGTTTGCGGCCGCCTGCATGCCATCGGTCAATTGCTCAGTTCGCTTGAGCAAGTTCGGAAAAAACCCTGGTTCTTGCAATAGTTTCAAATTCGCAATTCCAGCGGCCATTGCAACCGGGTTGCCGCTGAGCGTGCCGGCTTGATAGACCGGGCCTAGCGGCGCAATTTTGTGCATGATTTCCCGCTTGCCACCGTAGGCACCGACCGGCATTCCCGCGCCGATCACCTTACCGAACGTGGTCAGATCAGGCTTTACGCCATACACCTCTTGCACGCCGCCGGGTGCGACGCGAAAACCGGTCATCACCTCATCAAAAATCAACACCGCGCCATATTGGTCGCAAATCGCGCGTAAGCCCGGCAAGAAACCTGGATTTGGCAGCACCATATTCATATTGCCGGCGACAGGCTCAACAATGATCGCGGCAATATCGGCACCGTGCGCGGCGAAACAGGCTTCAACTTGATCAAGCGCATTAAATTCGCAGGTTAGCGTTAAATCTGCCAACACCTTGGGCACACCGGGCGAATTGGGCAGCCCCAGGGTCGCGACGCCGCTACCCGCTTTGACCAAAAATGAATCGCCGTGCCCGTGATAGCAGCCTTCAAACTTCAAGATTTTGTCGCGCCCGGTAAATCCACGCGCAAGGCGGATCGCGCTCATGCAGGCTTCGGTTCCCGAACTGACCAAGCGCAGCATTTCTACGCTCGGCACTAATTTGCAGATTTCCTCGGCAAGTTCAGCCTCAGACGGGCAGGGCGCACCATAGCTCATGCCATCGCGTGCGGCTTTACAGACAGCTTCGACAATGGCCGGATGCGCGTGGCCCGCAATCATCGGCCCCCATGAACCGATGTAGTCAATATAGCGTTTGCCTTCCACGTCAAACAGGTATGCGCCTTCTGCACGTGCGACGAAAAACGGCTCGCCCCCGACTTGGCGAAATGCGCGTACCGGGGAATTGACGCCGCCCGGAATAACGAGTTGGGCGCGGGCAAATTGGGCAGAATTGGTAGTCATAACGGGGTGCTTTTTTAGGGATTTGGGCGGAGCTTAGCGCACGTACGGGAAAACGGTGTTTTGGCATTCATTGGGTGCGAATCAAGTTGATGTGACGACACGAGGCTTGTTGGATGCGTTTGAATTCCATGACCCAGACTCAATTGCATCTGCTTGCGGGATAAAACGCTGGGGCTAAAGCCGCGTTTGATATGGCGATTGGGCTGGCTTTTGAGTGATCGATGCGGCAAATTTGAAGGTGCAGCTTTGCGCCCATATTTGGCACAGGAAGGATGCAGGCTGCGGATTTAGCCCCGCACTTTTGCTGATTTACCCCCATATTTGCCGCTACGACTAACTGGGAAATGTCTGAATCTAAAGTAATGGAAGTTGAAGTCTGAAAGAATAAAAAAATGGAATTACCTTAGGTGGGTTGCGCCTCAAAAAAGGTTTCGAGCAGGAAATAAGCCAGCCTAGGTCGCTATCCGCCGCGCCTGCAAGCCGTTGCCACAGCCTGTGCCGCACGCACCTTGGAATGCTGCGGCCCGAAGCTGCGTAACAGCATGTTAGCAATGCGCTCGGCCAGCTTGCAGTCCTGTTCGCCCCGATCCTGTTGCAGTGCAAGTTTTACGCGCAAGGCTCCGGCAAGCAAGGTGTGGCCCTCAGGATAGTTTCGCTCAAGTACCGCGATCGCGGGCTCGATTAAGGCCTGCGCGGGTGCATTCTGGCCTTTGTGTTGCAGCGCATCGGCCAGTTCAACGGCACAGATCGCAGTGTCCTCATGATCGTTACCGATCAGCGTTTGATGGCGCTCGAGTAGCGGCTGCAAAAGCGCTATCGCACTATCAACGCGATCCTGATCCAATTCCAATCGCGCCAGCGCAAGCTCTTCAAACAAGGTCCTCTCGTTATCAGGGCCTACCAGGGTGACGTACTGCGCTCGCGCCTCGTTGAAATAGCGCGCTGCCTCGGCGAACTGCTTTTGCGCGGCCTTGGTCACACCTAATTGATGCAGCCCGGTCGCGATGTTGGTATGCGGATCGGTGAATAGCCGGCGCCGGATTGCCAGCGATTCCATATGTGCGGCCTCGGCCTCGGCATAGCGCTCGGCGCGGGTCAGGGCGGCTGCATGGTTGTGCAGCACATTGGCGATTGCGCGCGGATTGGCGTCAGGTAGTTTGCGCATGCCCGCAAGTGCGGCGGCAAAGGCAATCGCCGCCGCGTTGTAATCACCGCGCTCATAGGCATTCAGGCCTACGTCTGAAAGTAGCCAAAGCGTCGGTTCGGCATTGGCACCACGGATTTTCGTCGCAATCGCATGCGCGCGGGTGATCAGCTCGCTGGCCTCATCCAGCGCCCCCCGATGGGCCGCAGTGCGTGCCAGCAGGCTCAGCACATCGGTTACTTCCATGCTGCTCTCGCCATGCAACTGGATAATCAACGCCAGCGCTGCACGCAATTGCACCTCTGACTTCGCGGTGGCGCCTAGGATGTCGTAAACGTTGCCCAGAAGCATCTGGACACGCGCGCGCACCTGCGGTTGATCGGCGAATTTTTTGTCGATATCGGCCGCTGCAAGATCGAGCGCCTCGCGCACGCTCAGCTCCTTGCCCTTGCCACCATCGGGTGTCGCCTTCGCCAGAAGCTGGGTAAGGAAGGCGGTGACCGACTCGGCTGTGGCCAATGCCGTCTGCGCACGATCACGTTCGGTACGCGCGATGCTTGCCTGCCATAGTGAGAACGCTGATCCCGCAAGCACAGCGATCAGCGCCAAAGTGGCGAAGCTCGCCGCTAGCGCGTGTCGACGCAGGAAGCGGCCGGCGCGGTAGCGCCACGCGCCGCGCCGTGCTTGCACCGGTTCTAGCGCCAGATGGCGATTGAGATCGTCGGCAAGGGCCTGAACACTGGCATAGCGCTCTTGCGGTTCCTTGCGCAGCGCCTTGGCGATGATTGCATCCAAATCGCCGCGCAATCGCGCTGTCAGCATGGTCGGCGTCAGCTGACAGCTGGCCGCACGCTGGATCGCATCGCTGCCTTCGCTAGCGGCGCGGGAAGGTGCCAGCGCCTGCTCGTGCAGAATCGCTTGCTCATAGGCGGCCGGTGTCGAATTGCTCTGTCCGAAGGCGCGCTGGCCG
>JBBQBR010000226.1:0-5146 GCA_038317875.1 Lysobacterales bacterium | reverse complement strand
CCGCAAGCTGATGGATGGCGAATGGCCAATTTTGCTGGAAGTTATGGGCAAAGAAGGACAAGGCGGCAGATTCCTCAGCCTGGGCGAACTGCGGACTCTGTTTGTGGACAGAAGACTGCCGCCTAGGATGATGAAGCGGCTTACGGACTAGGTGATTGACTTGCGGCGTGTTTTTTTGTTCAGCGAGGCCTTTCTGGCCCTAATTTTTGGGCCAGCCGGGGTAACGCGGACGGATCGAATGTTCGATGACGCACAGACTAGGCAATCGAAAAAAAAGAAAAATCGCCGGACTTGCGCTACGCAAGCTTTCGTTTAAGGGTGCTGCCAAGCGCGTACCCACAACGCACCCGTTAAAAAATTGATCATGGAGAAAAATATGCAAACACTCAAAGATTTGATGAGCCAAAATGTGCGAACAATAGGCCCGGACGACACGATCAAGGCGGCGGCGCTACTCATGCTCGACGGCGACTTCGGGATGTTGCCGGTCGGCGAAAATGACAAGATGATCGGCACCCTATCGGATCGCGACATAGCAATTCGCGGGGTAGCGGCCGGCATGGACGGTACAGCGAAGGTTCGTGAGGTTATGTCTGAAGGCGTGATTTGGGCTTATGAAGATGATTCTGTCGAGAAGGGCGCAAAGCTGATGAGCGAACATCAGATTCGGCGGCTGCCCATTGTTAACGCCGAAAAGCGGCTCGTCGGCATCGTGGCACTGGGCGATTTTGCCGTTGAGAGCGCCGATATCAAAACCGCTGGTGAAACGCTCTCTGAGATTTCGAAACCCACTTAATACCGGGGCACTGGCGCACTCACACAGGTTCGTCTAGACGGGTGATCCCCTCACACCAGCTTGCGCATGGCAAATTCGCGTTCATGGGCGATCTGTTCGGCAACATCCATTTCGGAGATGCCCAGCCCGCTTAGCACGCGGGTTGCCAGCTGCAAACTTGCTTCCAATGCCTCCGGCACAACCACGGTTGCGCCGTCTGCAAGCAGGCGCTGGGCGTGCGCGGGGTCACGCGCACGGGCAAAGATTGGGAGTGACGGTGCCGCCTTGCGCACCGAGCGCACGATGCGGTCGGCTGCAGCGTGCTGGTCTGTGGTGACAACCAAACTGGTCGCCGATCGAAAATTAGCGCGCTCTAGAATTTCCAGGCGAGACGCATCTCCAAAGTACACCGGCAAACCGCGCGCGCGCGCTTTTGCTACTGCCTCTGCATCAAGGTCATAGGCGATGTAACGTTGCTTTTGTTGATCCAGAATGCGCGCGAGCGCCTGGCCTACGCGCCCGAATCCGGCGATGATGATGTGCGAGTGCAGCTCAACGGCGCGGGTTTCATGCGGAGTGCCATCGCTTCGCGCGCTGGCATGCATGTGCTTGCCTAGGCGCTGGCCAAACCAGGCGAGCAATGGCGTCGTCAGCATGCTCAGGCTGACCAACACGGCGACTTGGCTTGCCAGCTGCGGTTCAATCACTGCGCTTTTAGTTGCCAACGCCAACACCACAAAGGCGAACTCGCCGCCCTGACTCAAAAGCAAGCCAGTTTCGATCGCCACATGGCGCGGCAGGCGAAAGGCAATCCCAAGCGCAAAAATGATCAGCGTTTTAAGCGCCAGCAAAGCGCCCAAGCCAAGCAGCATTTGCGGCGCATATTGCCAAACTAAGCGATAGTCCACGCCCATGCCCACACCAATGAAAAACAGGCCGAGCAACAGCCCTTTGAACGGTTCGATATCCACTTCGACGCGGTGCTGATACTCGGTTTCAGCCAGGAGCAACCCGGCAAGAAATGCCCCTAAAGCCATCGAAAGCCCGGCCATGCCGGTTAAAGCTGCGGTGCCGATGATGATCAGCAAAGTAGCGGCCATGAACATCTCAGGGCTGCGCGTCCCGGCCACCATACGCATCAGCGGGCGCATCAACAAACGACCCGCCAAATAGATCACAGCCACTGCTGAAACCGCTTTAAACACGGCAATTCCGAGCAGATACGGAATCGAAAAGCCGTGTGGCGCGGCCAGCACGCCGACTAGAAACAGAATCGGCACAACCGCAAGATCTTGCATCAGCAGCACGGCAAAGCTGCTCTGCCCTACGGCGCTGTTGGACTGCCCGCGCTCTTGCAACAGCTGCATGACGATCGCTGTAGAAGACAATGCAAGACAAGCCGCCAGCACCAAGCTTGATTTAATTTCTATACCGGCCGCTAAGAAGCACAGAAAAATGGCGCTGCCGCACGCAATAATCTGTAGGCCACCGAAGCCAAATACCAAACGGCGCATTGCCCACAGGCGCGCGAATGAAAGCTCAAGACCGATCACAAACAGCAAAAAGATCACGCCAAGCTCGGCCACGCGCTGCACACCTTGAACATCGGTGATTACGATCCATGCCAGCCACGGCGCGAAATCCACCCAAAGCCCTAGGCCAAACGGACCGACCAACGCGCCGAGCAAAACGTATCCCAACACCGAATTCAGGCGCAAGCGATGCAGCAGCGGCACCGCGATGCCGGCAACCACCAGCAGCACCACGATTTCCTTGAAATACGGCAATGGCAGATGTAGCTCCATGGCGGCCTTGAACGAGGGAATGACCAAGCATAGCCAAAGCGGACGCAGTGCGCGTCCTGACACGCACGATTGCGCAACTGCGAATACCGTTCCCAAAGCGGCCGAGTTCAGTTTTTCACAAGAATGGCACTTTCCCCCGTTTTGTTCCGTGCACCAACATACAGACGCAGCCGCACCCCCAGCGTTAGCCTGTGAACAATTGTGATTCAAACAGCGTCACAAAGTGTATTCTACAGCTCAGCTGACCCACACATTCAATAACTACAAATGCATAATTTCGGAGATAAGCGATGAATAAGATAAGCAACTTTTGGCCGCGAATAGCTAGGGTTTACGGCGTGGCCACGCTTTTGCTGTTCAGCGCTGCGGTCTGTGCGCAAACAGCGCCGCCCTTGGGCGTGGCTGGCAGCTTCGCCATACTCGGTGGATCGACGGTAACGAATATTGGCTCCAGCACGATCAATGGCGAGTTAGGCGTCAGCCCGGGCACTTCGGTGACTGGCTTCCCGCCTGGGGCTGTGACCGGCGGCACCATTCACATCAATGATGCAGTGGCTCAGCAGGCGCAGACCGATCTAACCACGGCTTACAATAATCTGGCCGGTCAGGCTTTCAACACTGATTTGACCGGACAGGATTTAGGCGGATTGACGCTGACACCGAGTGTCTACCGTTTTTCCACGTCAGCGCAGTTGACCGGCACCTTGACTTTGAACGCGCAGGGCAACCCGAACGCGGTGTTCATTTTTCAGATTGGCAGCACGCTCACCACGGCCAGCAATGCAAGTGTGCAAGTGATCAATGGCGGCTCCAATTGCAACGTTTTTTTCCAGGTTGGCAGCTCCGCCACCTTGGGCAGCACCACACAATTTGCTGGCAACATCCTAGCCCTGGCTAGCATTACCGCAAACACCGGCGCCAGCATCTCAGGCCGCTTATTGGCACGCACGGGTGCAGTCACGCTCGACACCAATAACGCTGCAATTTGTCCACCTGTGCTGTGCCCAGTGATTACGGTGAACCCACTAACGCTGCCGAACGGCGCACTAATGACGCCTTACAACCAGATCATATCGGCAAGCGGCGGAGCTGCACCCTACACGCTGGCGCTGACCCAAGGCGCGCTTCCGAACGGCTTGGTGTTCAACCCAGCGACTGGCGCTATCACCGGCACTCCAACGCTTGCCGGTAGCTTCGCGTTCACAATTACCGCCACCGATGCGAATAATTGCCCAGGCAGTCGGCAATATACAATCGTGATCCCCGGAGTTTGCCCAGTGATTACGGTGAATCCGCTAACGCTGCCGTTAGGGGTGATCGGTGCGCCCTATAGCCAAATTATTTCTGCCAATGGCGGAATGGCGCCCTATACCTTCGCCGTGAGCGCAGGCCAATTGCCTCCGGGGCTTGTGCTATCAAACGCCAGTCCTTCCAGCGCGCTGCTGTCTGGCACGCCTACAACGCTGGGAAGCTACGCCTTTACAATTCGGGTGAGCGATGCCAATGGCTGCTTGACAAATATTAGCTACAGCAATGTGCAGATAGCGGGCGCTCCGTTACAGGTTCCAGCGCTGGATGGCTGGGGTCTGCTGCTGTTGATCGGGTTGATTGCGGTATTGGGCGGAATGGCGTCCAGGCGCTAGTCTAGTAGGGCATTCAAATTAAGTCCGCCCGAACTGCAGCACGCAACTATGATCCCGGCGCAAGCCGGGATCATTTTGAAACTAGCGACAGTTCTACGGCGAAAACCGATCACCTGAAAAGCGATCGGATCCCGGTCTGCGCCGGGATGACAATTGGAAGTTTGACGCAATCGTTAGCGTAGCAAACCCGCGAAGCGGGTAATTTTGAGAAGCGAAACGAAGTTTCTTCAAAGCCCGCTGGGTGTGCCATCGAACAGACCCGAGCAATCTACACACGCAAAACTTGGCCTTTCATCGCGTTGGATCTAGACCGTAAATGCGGCTAACTCGCATTTCGCTGGATCAACCTTCAACAAGGATGCCAAGCCATGCTCTTCGACACCTTTTCTGCACGTTCGCTGCACCTCGCTAATCGCATGGTAATGGCACCGATGACCCGCAGCCGGGCGACAGAGGCGCACACGCCGAATGCGCTGATGGCAACCTACTATGGTCAGCGCGCAACGGCGGGCCTGATCATTACCGAAGGCACGTCCCCCAGCCTCAATGGCCTAGGCTATCCACGCATCCCGGGGCTGATTGATGCCGAACAAGTGCAAGCGTGGAAGCCTGTGACTGAAGCCGTACACGCGGCGGGCGGAAAAATATTTGTGCAGCTGATGCACTGTGGCCGCGTGGCACATATTGAGAACCTACCCGCCGGTGCCGAAGTGCTCGGCCCCGGGGCATTGGTTTGCCGTGGCGAGATGTACACCGACGCGATGGGCATGCAGGCCCACAGCGCGCCGCGCGCAATGACCGAGGCCGACATAGTCCACGCCGTTAAAGAGTGTGCAAGTTCCGCCCAGCTCGCATTGGACGCCGGCTTCGATGGCGTTGAACTGCATGGTGCGAATGGCTATTTGATTGAGCAGTTTTTGAAC
>JBBQBR010000225.1:0-5158 GCA_038317875.1 Lysobacterales bacterium | reverse complement strand
GTGCAGCTGTTGATGCCGCCGATGGGTTGAAGCACAGAGATTGTCAAAGTGCAGAGCTGAAATAGTAAGGCAGCCGATTCGTTCGAACCACCGCAAGCGACTGCAGCCCTCACCGTCATCCCGGCGAACGCCGGGGACCATTTTGAAACCTGTGACAGCGCTGCGCCGAACACCGATCATTTCGAAAAGCCAATGGATCCCGGCCTGCGTCGGGATCACAATAGCGATTATTCCAAAATCCGTTCGCACTGTCGGATTTGACCGCGCGATTACTTCGCCGCTGTCACGGTTGGTATATCAGTAAATGGACGGATGCCGAGCTTGGGATAGATCTCGCTTGGAAAATACACGGTACCGTCTTTCACCACCATGCGAATGACCTTGATTTCTCTAAGGTTTTGCGTAGGGTCGCCGGGCACCAGGAAAAAATCGGCGAGCTTGCCGCGCTCGATTGAACCCAATTGCTGATCTTGTCCGGTGTAGCGCGCCATATCGAAGGTTGCGCGGCGCAGCACTTGTGCCGGTGTCATCCCGAGTTGGCCGAACAGTTCAAGCTCGCGATGAAAAGTAAACGCGCCGCCCAAATCGGTGCCTGGAATCAGCAGGATGCCGCGTTTGTGCATCTCGCTCAGCACTTCCATAATTTTGGCATAGGCCGCAACGTATTCGGCGCGTTGCTTGGGCGTATCGGTTCCGAAGAGCGCTTGCTTGAGTTGGCGTTGCTCAGCCGGGGGCATGTGCTCGATATAGTCCAAAGCGCCGGGGTTGGGCTGGCCGTCAAGTGAGGTTAAGCCCAATTCGTGGATGCCGATGGTCGGCTCGTGCGCGGTAGCGTTTGCCACCATCGTATCCAGCGTCGAACGCACTTTCGGCGAATTGATATCAATGGTGTTGAAACGACGCATTGCCGTGAAACGAAACAGCGTGCGGGTGTCCTCGTCGGGTTTTAGCACCCAGCCCAGCATCAGTTGGTTGACATGGGTGATTTCATCAAAGCCCGCGGCGATCATTGCATTGGCATTGGAGAACGCGGGCACATGGCCAGCGACGCGCATGCCCAATTTGTGCGCTTCGGCCACCACCGCCGGCGCCCATGCAGGCTTCATCGAATTGTAAAGTTTGGCTTGCCAATAACCGCGCGCGCCATACCAGCGCACTGCCGCCAGTGCTGTAGCTTCGCTATCAACCAACATGCCGTTGGCTGCGTTGTAGGGGCTCTTGCCTTCGATAAAGCCGCTGCGGATGACTCTAGGGCCTGCTACTTCCCCTTTGTTGATGCGTTCAATCAGCTTGTCGAGGACGTCATTTTGGTTGCCCATATCGCGTACCGAGGTAACACCAGCAAGCACATTAAGTAGTGCGTCCTCTTGCCCCAAGTGCGCGTGCATCTCAAACATTCCAGGGATCAGTGTGCCGCCGCTACCGTCAATTGTGGTCTCGCCCGTGGAGGCAATGCTATCAGCAGGCTGGATGCCGGTAATGCGGTTGCCCGAGAAGCTCACGTCGCTGAGCGCGCCTAGCGTGCCGCCAACCGGGTCAAACACCCGCACGTTGCGTAGCCGCACCGGCCCGCTGTAATGATGTGCACCCGCCGCCTGTAAGGCCGCGAAGCGCTCCGAGCTAAGCTTCTCCGCCAACTCGCGCAGCGGCTTGTCGGCGGCATGCTCGTAGCCTGCGCGCGCTATGATGAAATTGCTGCTTGCGGTCGCAAAGAACTCGCCATTGCTGTCGAGCGTGATGTAGCTCGGGTCGAGCGCTAGCCCGGATAACTCGTAGGTCACCACTGCAAGCGTACCCGCCGCGCCATCGAAACTGCGTCGATCGCGTTCGGTCAAACTCGCGGTGCCGCTGGGCGCAACCGCAAAGCGATGGTCGGCATCTTTTAACAGCGCTTGTGCCAGCAGCACATCGTCCAGCGGCGAGCCATTCTGCGCAACATAGTAGCGCGGGGCATCGCTGCCTTTGATGCTGCCGGGCCCGGAAAGATCGCGCCACTGCGCGCCTTTGTCATCACGGCTAAAGCTTTCCCGCACAGCGTTGCCAAAGGTGGTGCGTCCGCTAATTTCCCACTTAATGGGCGCACCCGCAGCATCCACCGTCACCTGCTCTTTAATCGTCGGCCCGCGTCCATTTTGCTTAAAGTCAAAATCAACGCTAATGCGTTTGCCGCTGTGATTGACCGTGTAGTGGCCGATGTCAGTGCCCTGCGTCAGCACTCGATAGTCAATTGGTTTGGCAAGAACGGGTGCGGTCCAGATGGCCAGTGCAGATGCAGTGAGTAGGCGAAATTGCATGGTGACGTTTCCTTGACGAGTCGAGGAAACTTAGCAGAAAGTTTTGTCGGAAACACTCATATCAAACTTGCCACCAACGCAAAACGAGTTTCTAAACCTTGCGCGCCAGCAATAACAAGCCCGAAACCGGCTTGTCCGCTTCCAACCTCGACTCGATAGACGTCAGCGTCAGCACTTCCAACCCCGTTTGCTGACAGCACACACGCAGATAATTCGCGCTGTGCTCGAAGCGGCCGGTAGGTTTGCGCGCAAATTGGCCGACGCTAGCGCTTGGATCTGTTTCGACATTGAGGCAAACCACGCCATTTTTTGTCAGCACGCGCGCAAGCTGCTTAAAGGTTTCCGCGAGCGGGCCAAAATACACCAGTGTTTCGGCCAGTACGACCGCGTCATAGCGGCTGTCGGCGCATGTCGCCAAAAACGCACCGATTTCTTCGTTATGCAGCGCGGCATAGCCGCTTGCTTGTGCCAGCATTGCGCTGGATAGATCGACGCCGGTCAGGGTGTAGCCGGGCAATACTGCTGCCATTAGGCCAGTGCCGCAACCCAAATCAAGCACGCTCGCGGGTGCTGGCGTTTGCGCCTGCAGCGCGCGTGCAATCAGTTTGTGTGCCTGATAGCGCGATGCCTGCATTTGCAGATTGTAATGCGGGGCAAAGTTCGTAAAGAACGCGGTAATGAAAGCATCGTCAGCGCGCAGCGGTGCTTTGTTGGCCGGTGTTTCATCGCTATTTACGGCCAACAAATATTGAGCGATTGGATCGTTCGGCTGCGTTGCTAACATTTCCTTCAACAGCTCAATCGTCTGATGCTGTTTACCAGTGGCGATCAACACCCCCAGCAGTTGTGCGTCGCGCCCTGGATCCGCACCAAAGCGCCGCCGCATTTCTTGCAGCAGCGCAATCGCGCGATCTGGAAATTTCGCTTGGTCGTGCAAGCTTGCTAATGCCAGCCAAATGTCTACGCGGTTTTGATCAAGCCCCATGGCCGTGGTCAAGGCGTGTTCGGCCCGGCTAATTTCACCCAAGCTAAGGCGCACCTTGCCCAGATTAATCCACGCGGCGACAAAATTTTTATTTAACAACAGTGCCGACTCAAATGCCAACGCCGCATCGGTCGGGCGGTTTAGTGCGCACAAAACATTGCCTAGCTCAAAGCGCGGGGCAGGAATGCGCGGTGCGCGATTCGCGGCGTCCTCGATCAGGGCCAAGGCCTCATCAAACCGGCCTTCACGTGCCGCCAGCACGCCCGCCCAATAGCTGTACTGTGGCCCAGCGCCAAATTTTGCTTCGTTTTGCTTGAGCAGCTCGCGCATTTTTGGGAATTGATTGGCAAGTGCCGCCGCAGTTAAGGCTTGCACTGTTTCTTGATGCATCACGGCATTCGGGTCTGGTGCGGCGTGTTGAGTATCACGCTTGATCGGTTGTTGGCTTTGAAATAGGGTCATCTGGCTTCGGTATAAAAAATTTGGTTGATTCGTTTGCTAGCGCAAACACAATCTCATTATAAAAAAGGCTAAAAAACGCGGCAAAAAACCGCTTTTAAATAGCGCGATTCGGGCACATGCGCCATGAACGGGTGGTCAGGCCCGGCGCCGGTGACTTTCAATATCTGCACCGTACGCCCGGCGAAAAATGCTGCGCGCCGCAGCATGCCAAGAAATTCTTCTTCGCTGACCAAACCGGTGCAGGAACAGGTCAGTAAAATGCCGCCCGGCTTGACCACCGACATCGCCAGCTTGTTCATATCAAGGTATTTTTTCAACGCGGTCAGCACTTGTTCGCGGTCACGCGTCAGTTTTGCTGGGTCTAAAATAACCACATCAAACTTCTCGCCATTGATCGCGCTATCGCGCAGCCACGGAAAAATATCGGCCTGCACAAAACGCACTTTTGCATTATTTAAGCGCGCGTTTTGCTCGGCGGTGGCCAATACGGTTTCGTCAATGTCGACCGCAACCACTTCCTCGGCATTGCCAAGCGCTTTCGCATAAATGGCAAAGCCGCCCGAGTTGCAGCACAAATCAAGCACCCGCTTACCGTCGCAAAACTCCGCCAGCAATTTGCGCGAATCGCGCTGATCGGCAAAAAAGCCAGTTTTGTGGCCGGTGCCGGGCGCTGCATGAAATTTCAGGCCGTGCTCAGTAATGATCACCGGTGGCGGTGGCGCTGGCATTTGGCAATCAAAGGATTCTTGCTTGCCCACATGTTCTTCGGCAAACCAAAAGTGCGTGGCACCTGGGTAAAACTCCTCCAGCGCTTTGCGAATCACATCGCGTTGGCGCCACATGCCGGCGGAGAAATACTCCAGCACCAGCGTGTTGCCAAATCGATCAATAATCAGGCCGGACAAATCATCGCCCTCGGAATGCACCAACCGATAGGCATCCGTGACCTTGTCTAAGTGCAAGATCTCGCGGCGCAAAGCCACAGCATCGCGCAGCTTGCGGGCAAAGTAGTCGGCGTCGATGGCCTCATGTGGGTTGGTGGTCAGCACCCGTAAGGCGATGCGCGAATGGCCGTTGTAAAAACCACGGCCTACCCAGTTGTCAGTGGCATCAATAATGTCGACCACGGTGCCTGAGCGCGGCTTGACGGCTGGCTTTTCCACCATTTTCTGAAACACCCACGGGTGGTTCGAGCGCCGCTCAATCTTCATTTTGACGACAATCGCATCATCCGACGGTGTGTAATCAATGCGCGGACGCGGTTGGCGTACGTATTCAACGGGGCGCTGTGCGTCGTCGTCACCGCCCTCTGCGTCGCCTTCGGAGCGCGGCGCGTTAAAACCGGTTGACCTAGGGTTTGGTGACCTAGGGTTTGGTGAATTAGAACCATGTGATCTAGCGTCTGGGAATCTGGCGC
>JBBQBR010000224.1:0-5167 GCA_038317875.1 Lysobacterales bacterium | reverse complement strand
TGATCCAAATTTAGCCGACAACACAATTCGCGAAAGCACGCAAATTAATGCTAAAGATGCCAATCAACTTGCGGGTGTGATCATTCCTCAGCTAACCGATCAGTTTGCAAGAGATGCAGCGCCCGTTGTGGCTGATATCTGCGCAAAACCAGTGCCTGAACTCGTGGGGCAGTGTGAAGCGATAATTAATGCGGCGTTGGATCGCGATATAGGCGCATTGCAAAGTGGTTTGCGGGCGGTATTTCCTGAAGAGGTACTCTCCGAGCGTTTAGCGCTGATACAACAATCAGCAACGCAATTTAGTAACGTTGATTCGCGTCTAAATGAATTGCAGCACGGCGGTGGCTCCGGTTTAAGCCTAGGTGGACTAAATTTAGCATTCGGCAAAACCATCGTTCCGCTAGGCCTGCTGCAGCCCTTTCTGGATGGTGACGAGGCCGAGGTTGGCGGCAGCGGTGATTTGATTTCACCTTGGGGCTTTTTTGTGAATGGCACTTATAGCCGCGGTGATCAAAATTTAGATCGTACGCTGCGCACGGTGAGTTCGGGCTTTAACAGCATTGGTGTTACAGCCGGTGTCGACTACCGCCTCAGCGTCCGTAGCGTGTTGGGTGCTGCAGTGGGCTACTCAAAATTTGACACCGATCTTTCCGACGACGGAAGTACCACGAGTAAGGCTCTAACCTTAACCGGTTACGGCTCACACTACTTCAACGACAATCTCTATGCCGACGCACGGGTTACGGTAGGTAACGCCAGTTTTGATTCAGTCCGAAGAATTCGTTTTAGCTATCAAAATTTCAGCATTGATAAAACGGCGCTGGGCAGCAACGATGCACGCCAATATGCATTAGCCATGGGCATGGGCTACAACGTGCAAAAAGGCGCATGGTCGATTACCCCAAACGCCAATATTCGTTACTTCCGCAGCAAAGTCGATGGCTACACCGAAACCGGTGCGGGCGCGAATAACGTGATTTTCGACGATCAGCAAATCAGCTCGTTGCAGTATAATTTGGGCGTGCAAGTATCGCGGCCGATTAGTCTTAGTCACGGCGTACTTGCGCCGCAGTTTGACATCAGTTTCGGACATGAGACGCAAGATGCAAATTTTGCGCTGAATGCACGTTTAGTGGACGCTACCGCGACCCAAGTCTTCCTAGTTCGCGCGCAAGAACCGGATAAGAGCTTTGGAAACGTCGGGCTAGGTTTTGTCTACGTCACCAGCAACGGCCGTCAGGGATATTTGACCTATCGAAGGTTATTCGCAAATGACTCAATTCAACGCGACTCCATTAATTTGGGTGCCCGCTTCGATTTTTAAGGGCTAAGCTTTCACCATGGCTGTTTGCGATCTGGCAAATCCGTCGTTTCAAAGTATTTTTGTGAAGTCTTTTGGGGAGTGCAGCAATGTTTCAACTAGGTAAATTGCAGACGATGGTTCTGGCTTTTTCAATCTCCATTTTGGCATCTTGGCCAGGTGCTGCGAAAAAACTGACCGGCGCAGACATACCTGATGGTGCGATCAAAATCGACGATTTGATGATTGTCGATTGTTTATTACCTGGCCAAGTGCGGCAAATGGGCACCGATTTCACCTATTTGTCTGCGCGCAGGCCAATTCGCACCAGCGCAAAAGATTGCGCGATACGCGGTGGCGAATACGTGGCATTTGATCGCGCGAACTACGGCACCGCATTAAAAGTGTGGTTACCCGCAGCAAATCAAAACGATGCCAACGCGATGAATTACGTCGGTGAGATCTATGAAAAAGGCTTAGGCGTTGCGCCCGATTATGCGCTAGCCAAAAGTTGGTATGAAAAGTCTGCTGCGAAAGGCAATTCCAGCGCGATGATTAATTTGGGCTCTATGTTTGAGCGCGGCCAGGGCGTCACCGCCGATATGGTGCAGGCCATGAATTGGTATCGCAAGGCATCTGGCCTGAAAGGCTCTGATCTGGAGTTAGTCACGCAAGCCGACCGCGTTGCACGGCAAGCGCAAGCGGAAGAACTTGATTTACTGCGAATTCAAACACTGGATCTAAAACAACAGTTAAGTGATGCGCGCAGCGCCCTAAAATCTAAACAAGATTTGCTTGCGGCGACGCAGGCCACCCTAGGTGCGGCGCAAGCGAAAGTTGCAACACTGAAGGCTGCAAGCGCTGAGGCACAGGCCGCGCGCACACAAATAGCGGCGTTGCAGACTCAGCTGGCCGAACAACAAAGCTCAGTCGACACCGCACGCATGAGCACCGGCGTCGCGCTGTCAAAATTGGGCGTCGACTTCAGTAAAACCGGCGCGGCACCTGCGGGCACGAAGCCTACAATCAACGTGATATCGCCCAAACTTGCGCTTACCCGCGGCGGCGTATTGGCTGCCCCTTTGCTAACGCAATTACCAACCTACCAGATCATCGGCCGCGTTTACCCGTCCAAAGGGCTGCGCGCGCTCAAGGTAAATGACCAAAACGTGCTGGACAAAATTGATGAAGATGGCATCTTTGAAGTAAACGTCAGCATCGCCAACGCCAATCAGCCGGTCGCAATTGATGCGATCGCGCAAGATGGCTTGCAAACCACCGAAAGTTTTGTTTTGACTTCTGAATCCCAGGCGGCTGCTACGGCGAAGCGGGTAACGAGCAAAATGTTTGCCCGCCGTATGCGTGGCGATTTAGGTAATTTTCAAGCGCTCGTCATTGGCAACGACACGTATGACAGCTTTGCCAAGCTTAGCTCCGCTCGCGCAGACGCAAACGAAATTGGCGGAATTTTAAGCTCGCGCTATGGTTTTAAGGTTGATGTATTGACCAACGCAACGCGTGCACAACTGCTGCTCAAACTGTCAACGCTGGCCACAACGCTTAAGGCAAATGACAATTTGGTGATTTATTATGCCGGACATGGGCAAATTGACGGCTCGGGGAAAGGCTACTGGGTACCGATTGAT
Source organism: Lysobacterales bacterium (assembly GCA_038317875.1). Taxonomy (GTDB): domain Bacteria; phylum Pseudomonadota; class Gammaproteobacteria; order Xanthomonadales; family SZUA-5; genus JANNYA01. The sequence goes on along the minus strand of JBBQBR010000224.1, from coordinate 2,221 downwards.
GGCAAACAAGACGACCCATCCAGCTGGGTCGGCAACGATGTGATCACCGACTTCTTAGGTGCTGCGCTTGCCAAGCACGTCATGGTCATCGCTGATTCCTGCTACTCCGGAACTCTGAGTGGTGCCGTAACGCGCCCAATTCCGGCGACTGCAAAGGATGAAGATGTGTTGTTTATTTCGCGCGTGAAGTCCCGAACAGTGCTCGCGTCCGGCGGTCTAGCCCCCGTATTGGACAGCGGCGGTAACGGTCATTCGATATTTGCGTCCGCTTTCATCAGGGCATTAAACACGGGCGACGGCTTAATGGACGGCTATCGATTATATGAGGACATCAACACCCAAGTCGTGCAGCGCTCGGCAGTGGCGCGCTTGCCACAAAAGCCGCAGTACTCAGCGCTCAAGCACGCCGGACACGAAGGCAGTGAGTTCTTCTTCTTGCCCAAAGATGCTTGATTGTCGATTGAAACAGCATTGTAGATACTGATATTTTGAATGGTGCTGCCTAGCTAGGCAGCACTTATTCGCTGATATTTTAACTTGCAGGAAATGGCAGCAACGCTTGGTTGTGAATTTCACCTTATGCTCCTCAGTCAAGCATCTGCGCCAGCAACGGAGTGCTACACTCGGGTATTAATTTTGCGGGGCGTCTTAATTTTGTGAATCACCTAGCCCAGCCCGCTCCTACACTCGCCAAACGCAACTGCGCCGACTCATGACGCTTCCTGAAATTCCCGGCTATCAGCTTGAGCGAGAAATTGGCGTCGGCGGAATGGCTAGAGTCTATCTGGCAATTCATCTAGCCTTAGATCGCCGCGTCGCGATGAAGGTTATGGCCCCTGCCCTAGTCGCCGACCCCGCTTTTTCCAAGCGTTTTTTGCGTGAAGCGCGCACTTTGGCGGGGTTAACCCACCCAAACATCGTTGCGGTTTACGACGTTGGTGCTACCGATGCATTGCTGCACTATTTTGCGATGCAGCATTTAGAAAATGGCGATATGTCGGCGCGCATCGCGCGCGGTATTCCGGAAACAGAAGTTGTACGGATTATCTCGGTGATTGCCAAAGCCTTAGGGTTTGCACACCAGCGCGGCGTAATCCACCGGGACGTCACGCCCGGCAACATAATGTTCGACGGTGCCAACAATCCGGTCTTGACAGATTTTGGCATTGCGAGAAGCGAACACGGGTCAACGCGTATCACCCAAACTGGCGTAAGCATTGGCACATCAAGCTACATGAGCCCAGAACAAGCGCGTGGCGGTGAAATTGACCCACGTAGTGACTTATACAGTCTGGGAGCATTGACTTTTGAGGCACTAACCGGGCACCCACCCTACAAGGGTGCGGATGGCTTCGCTGTAGCTTATGCACATGTTTTTGAGCCGATCCCCAGATTACCGGCCTATGTTTCGCACTGGCAATCTTTTATCGACAAGGTCTTAGCAAAAGATCCGAATGAGCGCTTTGACAACGCTGATCAGTTTGCGATGGGCTTGAGCGATGTCGGTGTCAGTGCCCAGCGTATCGTTCCGCAACGTGTATTGAACAAATCTTCCGCAGCAATGCCGGTAACTTCGGCGAATTTGGTGCGACCAGCGGCGTTGCAAAAGCCACTAAACGTTGACGCACGCGCACTAGCGCCAATCAAACAAGTTATTGCGCCAGCGGCTAGCTCGGCTGACCGCCCTACATTACCGTTGCGGCCAGTACCAGTCCCAGGGCGAGCGCCAGGGCCAAAAAACACCGCGCAGCCCGCCGTAAAACAAACTGATGCCAAACTAGGCGCATCCAAACGTGCGTTGTGGCCATTTGCAGTGGGCGGATTAATTGCACTTAGCATCGGTGCGGGTGGATGGTGGTGGCAAAATCAAAAGCCCGCTAAAAAACCTGACGCTGTCGTTACTACTGTGGGTAATCCACGTGTCATTACCACCCCAGTTGCAGACGTTCCAACTGCCGAACTTCCACCTGTGGGTGCCAGTGAAACTGGATCTTTGGATCTTGCTGACCCGATGACACCGGATTTAACGCAGTCTAGAACGGGTACGGATGCGCTCGACCCGTTAGCTGGCCCACCCCTTGCCTCGCAATTCGGACCGCCCACAAGGGCAATCTTTGTCAAGCATTGGTTATTTACGGGTGCGGCGCTGGCATAGAAAGACCAATGTTTTCTGGCACGAAATAGTGCCGTGGATTTCTATAGGTTAGCGTTAACCGTCGTG
>JBBQBR010000223.1:0-5183 GCA_038317875.1 Lysobacterales bacterium | reverse complement strand
GCCAACGACACTGACCCGGATGCCGGCGATGTGCTGCGCGTAACGGCGGTTGGCGCGTCAATGCTAGGCGGCGCGACATCGATCAACGCCAACGGTACGGTGCGCTATATCAGCCGAGTCGGTGCGATGGGTATGGATATGTTTAGCTACACCATCACCGATTCCGCTGGCAACACCGCGACCGCGCAAATTTCGGTCACGATTGGTATGAATCCCGGCGATTGATTCAATCCGTGGATAAGTAAACCGCAAAACGCCGCAGAAATGCGGCGTTTTGCTTGGCCTTCAACTGGGTGCGAGTCAAACGGATGTTTTCGGCGTGGCGCTGAAAGAAACTCGTTCGTCCTGAGCCCGCAAAGTGCCGCAGCTGCGTAAAATTTGTGCGGCTCTGCCCTTCGACAAGCTAACGGCGCGAACGGTTCTTTTAAGATTCGCTTCGAAAACGGCTCACTAGACCACATCAGTTTGACTCGCACCCACCTTCAACTAAGTCTAGGTCAAATTTCTCAGACCGGTGATATGATTTTGCCCCCAAAGAACCCAGTTAAGTACACCTGATGAGATCTGAAATCGACTTCGCCATCATTGGCGGCACCGGTCTGTACGCGCTTGATGAGTTGAGCGATGTTTTCCAACACACGCAATCGAACCGATACGGCGTGCCAAGCAGTGCCATCACCACCGGCATTTGGCAATCTGCTAGCGGGCATGGGCGACGCGTCGCGTTTTTAACGCGCCACGGCGGCGACCACACGATTGCGCCACACCGGGTCAATTACCGCGCCAATATCCAGGCGCTGAAAGATTTAGGCGTGGGCAGAATTGTTGCCGTAAACGCGGTCGGCGGAATTCATCAGGACATGGGGCCGAAAGCGATTTCGATTTGCGACCAGTTGATCGACTATACGCACGCCAGGCTAAGTAGTTTTTCCGATTTTGTCGGGGAAAAAGTCGTACACATCGACTTCACCGACCCCTACAGCGCCAGCGTGCGCAAAGCGCTCGGTGTGGCCGCGCAAAAGGCAAATATTGCGGCGTTGGAGTTTGGCTGCTACGGCTGTACCGAAGGCCCAAGACTAGAAACCAAAGCCGAAATCGCGCGCATGAAGCGCGATGGCTGCGATTTGGTCGGCATGACCGGCATGCCAGAAGCCGTATTGGCGCGTGAAGCAGGGATTGAATACGGCTGCATCGCCGTGGTGGCAAATTGGGCAGCGGGTTGTGGCGATCAGAGTGAAATCACCATGGCGGAGATTTTTGCGAATCTGGCGCAGGGTATGTCTGAGGTGAAGTCGATTTTGACTGAGTTTGAATAGGTGTGGCGGCACTAAACCGTGCTGAGACATACAAATCGCGCGTCTTGCTATCGCTACGTTCCGTAGCTACAGTCTTGGATGCGATTTACTTGGTCAGAGCGCAAACGAGCAATCCACCTGCGCGAACATGGGCTCGACTTTCTCGATGCACCGCGCGTATTCGAAGGGCTGACTTTGACTTACGAAGATGACCGATTTGCTTACGGCGACGCTTCATCACTTTGGGCTTGTTGGCAGGTGTACCAGTCTCAGTCGCACATCAGGAGTCAGACGATGAAATCAGAATCATTTCCTTCCGTAAAGCCACCAACCGCGAAGACAAGCGGTTCTTCCACGAATTCCAAAACTGACTGGTCTCGCCACCTGGGCAAGAAGGGCATGCTACCGAGGAACATCCGGAGTTTGATCCAAGTCACTTGGTACGGGCAATCGTTCGACGTGGCTTGGAGCCAGTGCCTTCAAAGGAATTGATTTCCTTGCGCATTGATCAGGACGTAATTGAGTGGTTCAAGGCCCAAGGCCCAAGGCACAGGGCACAGGGTATCAAACACGAATCAACTCAGTTCTGCGGGCATTTCGCGACGCATCTGCGGCCTGAAGGCGATTCACGCGTGTTTGTGGCCCCACCCGAAAAACGCACTGCGCCCCAACGTGAAGCGTCAGCAGCCGCCAACCGCCTTCAACCGCCGCAAATTCAAAATGCTGGCGGAAACCAGGAACAAACCGCCGGACATCATCAAAGCCGCGTGCTGATAGACCGCACGTGCTGGGCTAAATGCACCGCTCAGCGTTAACGCTGCGCCAAAGGCGTACAGCAGCCAAACGGTCATCTGTGCTGAGCCGCTAATCTTGCCGCGCAAGCGCGATTGCACCAGCGTCAAGGCGGTCAAGATTAGGCCTGTAAATACCAACGGCTGCTCGAACCGCACGCTTTGCAGCAAGAAAATAGCGGTGTGGTGTTGCGGATCACGCACGGAATACAGCGCCATTTTTAAGGTCGGCAGCAGCACAAACAGCAAAGGCACCAGCGCGCAGTGAATGGCACATGCAAGCGAAAGTCCGCCGCTCAATATCAACCAAGCGCGCTCGAAATAGCCGCCGACGCTCAGTTTAGGATTCGACTGAGATTTAGCCATCGCGCCTTCCTTACAACTGTGGCGAACGGTGTGTGCACCTATTGCAGGCGCTGCGATTGCTGACACTTAAGACTCCGGAGCAAACTTGCGTCAAATCTGATGTTATACAGTATCAGTAACCCGCAAAGAGTTCCAGCGACTAAGCGTCCTTTTTGGCGTCAATATTCAGTGTTGCGCACAGCTTTAGCGTGCTTAAATCCGTGTTCTATTTGATCAGGTTGATTTTTCGATGCTAATTCCTCACCGTCTGACACGCGCTGCGCTTCTTTTAATCTGTCTGTCTTGGAGCCAAATCATGCTTGCCGAACAAGCGAATTCTGACCCCGCCGCTAAAGCCGACCCAGCCCAGCTAACGCTTGAACGCCTGTACGCCGAACCCGCACTGGCTGGGCAGCCGCCGCTGAGTATGAAGCTCAGTCCGGATGGCACGCGCGTCACGTTTTTGCGTGGCAAGGTCGAAAACTCGTTCGCGTTGGATCTTTGGAGCTACGACATTCGCAGCAAAAAGACCGCGCTGTTAGTGGATTCCGCGAAAATCACCGGCGCGCCGGAAACCGTATCCGAAGAAGAAAAATCCCGCCGTGAACGCATGCGTATTGCAGCGTTAAGCGGCATTGTCGAATATTATTTTTCCACCGACGGTCAGCAGCTGCTGTTTCCGCTCAGCGGTTCGCTGTATTTGTACGATTTGAAAACCGCGCGCGTGCAAACGTTGACCGATGTTAAAGACGGGCCGGTGAGCGATCCGAAATTCTCCCCAAAAGGGCAATTCGTGAGCTTCGTGCGGGCAGGCAATCTGTACGCGCTAGAACTGGCGACTAAGCGCCTGATTGCACTAAGTAAGGCTGGCGGTGGCACCGTTGCCTACGGCACGGCAGAGTTTGTCGCGCAAGAAGAAATGGATCGCTTTACCGGCTATTGGTGGGCACCCGATGAGCGCTACGTGGCAATGCAGCGCTACGACGAGGCAAAAGTGCCGTTGGTAAAGCGCTTTGAGATCTATGCAGACCGCACTGAAGTGGTCGAGCAGCGCTACCCCGCTGCTGGGCAAGTGAACGCTTTGGTTGAGCTATTTGTGGTGCCCCTTGCCGCACCCGAAAAGCCGGTAAAAATAGACTTAGGCAGCAATTCGGATATCTATCTCGCGCGGGTCAATTGGCTGCCTGACAGCGCGCGCATTGCCGTGCAAAGGCAAAGTCGGGATCAAAAGACGCTCGATTTATTGTTTTGTGATGTTAAAACGGGCGCTGCAAGCAAGATTTTGAGCGAACACAGCGATGCATTCGTCAATCTCAACCACGCACTGACCTTTCTAAAATCAGCGCCGGAATTCATCTGGGCCTCTGAGCGCTCAGGCTTCGAGCACCTGTATCGCTATGATTTGACTGGCAAATTGTTAGGCGCCGTGACGCAAGGCGATTGGACGATAGACACGCTTTTACGCGTCGATGAAGACACAAAAACCGCATATTTCGCTGGCAACGTGAACGATGCGATTCAAATGCAGACTTTTGCCGTGGCGTTGGACGGCAAAAGCCCGCCACGAAAATTGACAAAGGGTGCCGGCACCCACGTCAGCACTTTCAGTGAAGACGGGAAGCAATTTCTAGACACCTATTCCGACATCCTGACGCCGCCACAGGTGCGCCTGCATAAAGCCGATGGCAGCGTGCAAGCGGTGCTGGATGCCAATGAAGTCAAGGCTGGACATGCGCTATTCCCGTTTCAAAAGAATTTGATTGAGCCTGAATACGGCAGCTTGAATAACGTGGAACACGCGCTCAATTACCGCATCTACAAACCCGGTAATTTCGATCCAAACAAACGTTACCCAGCCCTCGTCTACACGTATGGCGGCCCGCACGTTCAAGTGCTACAGCGCAAGTTTGGCGACTTATTGCCGCAAGTTTTCGCGCAACAGGGTTATGTCGTCTTTAGCCTAGACAACCGTGGCAGCGCCCGGCGCGGGGTAAAGTTTGAAGCCGCAATTTATCGGCAAATGGGTGAACCGGATGTGGCAGACCAACTTGCCGGAATACGCTGGCTCGGCGCGCAAAGCTACATCGATAAAGCCCGCATCGGCGTCTACGGCTGGAGCTACGGCGGCTATATGACCCTGCAAATCTTGACCCAAGGCGGCGATCTAGTCAAAGCCGGTGCCGCCGGTGCGCCGGTGACGGATTGGGCGCTCTATGACACGCACTACACCGAACGCTATATGGGCACCCCCAGCGATAACGTCGAAGGATACAAAGCCGCCACAGTCGCAACGCATTTGGATGGCCTGCGCGCGCGCCTGCTGTTGATCCACGGCATGGCGGACGACAACGTGCTATTCACCAACAGCACCACCCTAATGAGCGAACTGCAAACGCGCGGCGTCGCTTTTGATTTAATGACCTACCCCGGCATGCGCCACGGCCCTGCGAATCCTAAAACAAGGCTGCATATTTATCGCGGGATCGAGGCGTTTTTCGCGCGTGAACTTGATCCGCATGGAAATCAGTAGCCGTTCGTCTGTACCTTCTAACCGGTCAGCGGTGGTTAGTTGTGCCGGTCTGACCGCTGTGCTTCTATAGGCTGGAAGTAGTTCCATTGGCCAAATGGGTAACGTTATGCAGCAAAAACATATAAACCGTTCGCGGTGGCAACAAACGCGGAGCCGCGGCTTCACGATGATGGAGCTGATGATTTCAGTAGCAATCGCAGCAATTTTGGTTGGAATAGCAGT
>JBBQBR010000222.1:0-5185 GCA_038317875.1 Lysobacterales bacterium | reverse complement strand
ACCCAGATCAAATGCTCCCCAGCTAACAGACTTACCAAATTTTTGTCTGTGTGCTTCCTTCCTCCACACGTTGTTTATGCCTTATACGGCGCACACCCAGAAATTCATACTCAGCATAACTTTCCGAGCGCCAGAGCGCGGTCAACTGAGTTTTTTAGGTCTATTAGCTTTGAGCCTTGATTACCCAATCCTGACGCCAGCGCAATTTTGGACTAAACACGCCGTGTAAACCGCTCAGGGCATTGACTGCGGCATTGCACCCAAATTCGCAGACGTCAACGGGCTAACACCGTCAGCACTTAACTCGCGCGGCGTTGTCATTATTTCTGCATCCGCTGGCAGTTCCGCGTCTTGCGACACATGCAGCCAAACCGAATCCAGCGCGCGATAGGCGTACGGCATTAGCGGTACATAGCGCGTTGTCCACGCGGGCAGGCCAATAAAGGCATCGAAATGCTGGGCATTGTGCACGCGCCAATAGCGCACATTTCGACCCTGCTCTTTTGCCATCGCAACATACGGCGTACTGCTAAAGACAGCGGGAATCAAGCCGTCATCAATGCCGTGGATAACGATGGTTGCAAGGCCAACACGCGGCGGTTTTGCCGCAGTGGCTACAATACTTGACTGCAGCGTCGATGCGATCTCGCTTTTGCCTTGCCATAAATCGCGCAAACAAAGCAAACCGGCTAATGTTGGATCGGCTGGATCCGCAGCGGGCGATTGCGCAATGGAATCGGTAATAAAAACGCCAGCGCCCGGTGCGATTCCGGATGCGTCACTGCGCCAAACAGCCGCTTCAGCTATGGTTGGCGCTCGCATTTTTCCATCGGCTCCAAGCGCATGAAAAGCGTAGCCGCAGGGCATATTTGCGGCGTCGGTGCGCGCGTACGACGAGGCGTAAGTGACCGCGACCGCGCGCCATAAATCAAAGTTGCTGCTGAGCGCGCCCGCACTCATTGCTAAATCTGTCCACCCCTGCGCCTTGAGGTGTACGTAAGCCTCTTCATATTGCGCGCCCAAATTCGCGGTTTTTAGCCAACCCAATTTATGCAGTGAGCCACAACGGCCTGCACCGGCCGGTGATTTCACGCCACCTAACCGCGCGAGCGGCACATTGTCAAAAGCCGCTGCATTCAGCGCACAGGGCAGCCAGATTGCCGCTTCGGTGACGTAATCAAAAAGTGACCTTGCGCCGCTAACGTCTGCAGCCCAAATATTCGGTGACACCGCAACCACCCCGTCCAACCAATGCTCAGTTGATTCGGCCGCGCGCAGTACCGCACCGCCGCCGTTGGACACACCCACCGCGATAATTTTCGTGTTGGCATAGGTAAACGCCTTTTCATTCGGGTACGCTGCGGTGAGCGTCATCAGTGCGAAATCGGCAGCCTTGCGGACGTGGATCCCCCAATCCGCTTCCGGGTTATCGCCGGAATGCGCGTGTTTTATCGCAATTGGTGCGATGCCTTCGCCTGCAAAGGGTTCGGCGGTAAATTCGGCTGGTGCCCAGGAATTACGCGTGGCCTGCGTGCCGTCAAATGCGAAATGATGTTCGCTGCCAGTATCAACATAGCCCGTCCCGGCACCCTTATCGGTATAAGCCACCGCACAGCCACGCGGCAGGCCCCAGCCGCCCGCAAGTGAAATCGCGCCGTAAATCCCGCGCGAGCCCGACGACGCCGACACCACCACGCAACGCTTTGCCAAATCAAACGCATCCGGCAATTGCAGCAACACGCGATGCGGCTGCTTGGCACCGGGCAGGCCAGTCAACGCGTGAAATTCGCGGCCCGGTACCGCTTTTAGCGACCCATAAAATTCATCGTAACCGCCGCCTGCGCTTAAATCGGCGATACCCCGCCAGTTAGACCAAATCGCGCGGCGACGCAGCTCGATAGCGCTTGGCATATCGGGCGAAAGGAAAGCCGGTGGCACCGGGTTGCGCAGGCCTGCAACGCCTAAGCCTGCAGTCAAAAGATCATCGCTGCCGCGATGCTCGGAGGTTTCACTTGCGATTAGGTCAAGGATCACGGGCTCGATGTTCACGGGCATTCCAGATGCGTCCAATTTTGCGTCGTTCGATTGTACGGCGCGCACGCAACCGGCAATGAAGAAACTGGCGATTATGAGCAGCGCTAGGGCCGTGCTTTTAGCTATAACAATTCGGTTTTTCATCGCTAGACGATAGCAACCCTGTAACTTGCGCGCATTGTACTTTGGTCTAGTTTGCCGGTGGTTTGATAGCGTGGCTAACGTTCGTGGCATACCATGCAGGCATGACGCGCCTACTGATTGCTGACGACCACCCATTGTATCGACTTGCGCTGATGCAGGCCGTGCGCGGCGTTATGCCGGATGCACAGTTGTGCGAAGCGCATGATTTGGACGCGGCGCGCGAGTCACTAATCAAACACCCCGACACTGATTTAGTTTTGCTCGATTTACATATGCCCGGCAGCCACGGTTTGATGGGTTTGGCTGCCTTGCGGGCGGAGCATCCGGGCGTCGCGGTGGTGATGATTTCTGCGCATGATGATCCAAGTACGATTCGTCGCGCCTTGGCTTATGGCGCGGCCGGCTATTTGACGAAGCGCGCTGACTTAGCCGAGCTACAAGCCGGGCTGCGCGCGGTGCTGGATTGCGAGCAATATGTTCCGCCCAAATTACGCGACGCAGTCGCCAACGCGCGCATTGAAGATTGTGATCGGCAAAACGCGGCCCGCTTAAGCAGCCTGAGCCCACAGCAGTTCAAGGTGTTGGTGCGAGTGGCGAATGGGCGGTTAAACAAGCAAATTGCCGATGAACTGAATATTCAAGAGCGCACCGTCAAAGCCCATATGACCGCCATTTTCGAAAAATTAGCGGTGCGCAATCGTACGCAGGCAGGTGTATTGCTGCGCACGCTGGAGTTGAGCGATCCAGCGCGTTCGCTTGAGAGCCAGTGAGCTAATCAACCAATTTGAACAAATCAGTCAGGGAACTAATCCACCGCAGCCAACAAACGCGCCATCATTGATTTTAAAGCCAGCGGCTTCAGCGGCTTATATAAAAGCTGACAGCCAGCGAAGCTTATGGCATCACGCAGAGCTTCACTTTGATCGGCGGTGATGATCACGCACGGGCAAGCGCCGATGTGGGCAATCAGATCTAGCCTGAGCTTCAAGCCGGTCAGTTCGCTATCTAGGTGATAGTCCAACAAAAGCAAGTCCGGCACCGCCGTTTCGACCAATTCAAGCGCTTCAGCTGAAGTGCGCGCCGCCAGCACGTCGCACTGCCACGTGCTCAATAATGCCTGCATCGCGCGCAATACTTCTGCGTCGTTATCCACCACCAGCACGCGCTTATTGGGCGCGTAGGTTAGCGCTTTAGGTATAATCCCAACGGGCATTGTTTCGGGCGGCGTGCGCGCAACATTCAGCGCAAACACCGTGCCGACGCCAATACGCGAGCGCAAGCTGATGCGGTGCCCCAGCAAGTTTGCAATCCGCTCGGCAATCGACAAACCTAAGCCCATGCCCTGCGCGCTGCCGTGGCCCAAGCCGCCATGTCCAAGTCGGCGGAATTCTTCAAAAATGACCTCTTGATCGGCCGCTGCAATGCCCACCCCGGTATCCCAGACTTCTATGCGGATGTGATCTTTAAACAAGCGACAGCCCAAAAGCACACGCCCGCTGGCGGTATAGCGCACGGCATTGGTCAGAAAGTTTTGCAGCACCCGGCGCAACAGCTGCGGGTCGCTACGCACCCAGGCTTGGCTGGCTACACAACGCAGGATCAAACCCTTATCTTGCGCGATCACGCGAAACTCGGCGGCTAAATGCTGCAACAGCTCGGCGATGCAAAAGGCCTGAATTTTTGGCGTCATGCCGCCCGCGTCGAGCTGCGAAATATCCAGCAGGCCGGACAGCAAGCCTTCTGCAGAACTGAGTGCGCGGTCGATATTGCTAACATCATCGCGATAACAATCATGCTGCAAACGCTGTGCTAACGCATGGGTAAATAGGTGCGCAGCATTCAGCGGTTGCGCCAAATCGTGGCTAATGGCGGCTAGAAAGCGTGATTTAGCGCGATTTGCGCGCTCGGCAATGGCCATTGCGCCGGCCAACTGCGCGGTGCGTTCCGCGACCCGTTGTTCTAAGGATTCGGCAATGTGTTTGAGTTCGGTTTCGGCGCGCCGAAAATCGGTAACGTCAGTAAAGGTTGCGACAAAACCGCCGCCCGGCATTGGGTTGCCGCGAATTTCCACAACCGTGTTGCCAAAGTTTCGCTCCACAATATAGGGCGTGCCTGCACGCATGTGGCGCACGCGTTTGTCCACTTCATTCGCCGCCCGATTGTTATTTTCCGACCGCGCTGCCTCCTCCGCGCCGGATAATCGCTGTTGAATGTTGTACCGCACCAATTCGCTGATGGGCACACCCACTTGCAACAAATTCGCCGGGTACTCGAACAGTTCTGCGTAGCGCCGATTCCAAGCGACCAAGCGCAAGCTGGCATCGACGACGCTGATCCCCTGCGACATATTTTCTAATGCCGCTTCCAGCACGCGCCGATTAAATCGCAGCGCTTGCGAAGCGGCTCCGACAATTTCAGCGACGCTGTCTAAATCCCGCCCCTGTTCGCGCCGCGCCGCGTTTAGCAGCAATCGGGCCGACGCCGAACCGAGCACAGACGCAAGCGCACGCTCAATTCGCGCCTCGGCGTTATTTTCGAGCGTATCGCGCAGAAGGCTCTGTTCGCTCAGTAGATTTTGCACATCCTTTGCGGGCAAAAAGCGCAGCGCCAAATCCCTTAACGCGGCAATCGAAAGTGCGCTGCTGCGCGTCGTGGTCGAGTTTTCGGGCAATCGACTTGCCGCGAATGCGGTAACGCCGGTGCCGGCCAATAAGCTCAACAGCACTGCGCGTCCAAGGCGGCTCCAACTTTCCAAACCCAGCAGCAGGTCCGGTGCCAAAATACTGATCCCAAATGGGCCGTGGCTCAGCCAAGCGCCACCGCCTGCAGCCTCAACCAACGACGGCACCAGCAAAGCCCACGCCCAGATCAGCAAAGCGCTCACCAAACCCAGTAACACCGCCAGCGGTGGCGTTTTCGGACGCCAAATCGCAAATCCTAACGCTGGGGCCAGCGTTGCCAACGCCGAAAATGACACCGCACCGATATCGGCCAACGCATCACTACC
>JBBQBR010000221.1:0-5199 GCA_038317875.1 Lysobacterales bacterium | reverse complement strand
CATCGCGATCTTGCTGCGTGAGCAGATAGAGAAACTGAAAGGCAGCTTTTCGGTGCAGGTTTTCGCCACCGATATCGACAGCCGCGCGATCGCATCGGCGCGCAGGGGTGTGTTCCCGGCTAGCATTGCCCGTGATCTTAGCGCTGAGCGTTTGGCGCGCTTTTTCACCACCGAGCCCGATGGCGCAAGCTATCGGATCAATAAAGTGATCCGCGATATGCTGATTTTTTCGGAGCACAACCTGATCAAGAATCCGCCGTTCTCAAAACTGGATTTGATCGCCTGCCGCAATTTGTTGATTTATCTGGGTGCACAGCTGCAGAAAAAGTTGATTGCTCTGTTTCACTACGCGCTTAATCCGGGCGGTGTGTTGTTCTTAGGTACCTCCGAGACCACCGGTGACAGCGGTGATTTGTTCGCGATGCTGGATCGCAAGTCCAAACTCTACCAGCGTAATGAAGACTTTCAAGGCGCTAAACGCGCGGCATTGGTGCGGTTTTTACCGCCCGCTGGGCACAATTATGAGCAAGTCGCCGCCGGGCAAGTTTCTGGACAAGTTGCTGAACAAGTTACGGGGCAAGTTATGGGTCAACTCAAAGGGCAATCAGACATAGGGCAATCAAACATAGGGCAATCAAACATAGGGCAATCAGACACGCACGCCAAACAAGATCGCGCAACGCAAAACTTGAGTAAGCACAAACCGGGCAGCAGGCTATCACTGCGCGAGCTGACCGAGCAGACTTTGCTAACGCAGCTGGCACCGGCCGCGGCGCTGGTCAACGGCCACGGCGACATTCTTTATTTGCACGGGCGTACCGGCATGTTTTTAGAGCCGGCACCCGGGGATGCCGGGATCAACAATATTTTGAAAATGGCGCGCGAGGGGCTGCGCGCCGAATTAACCAAGTGTTTGCATCGGGCGGCAGCGGCGAGGGAGCGATTGCGCGTATACAACGTACGCGTCAAAACCAACGGCCATTTCACCCTGGTCAATCTGACGATTTGCCCAGTCGCATCCGGGCCGGTTGCCAATTTGTATTCCGCAGGCAGCTTGCCAGCACCCGAGGCTAGGCGTGAATCACCACTTTATTTAGTGCTATTGGAACAAGCCCAGGTGCTTGATGCCAAGCGTGGGGATGTCAAGGGTGGGGATGTCAAGGGTGGGGATGCTAAGTTTGACCAAGCAAACAAATATCAAGACGCGCCCGGCGTGGATATTGGCGATAGATCCGATGGCCCCAGCAAAGACATGAGCGCACAAATTGCCGATTTGAATGAAGCGCTGCAATCGAAAGATGAATTTCTGCACGCTGCCAATGAAGAGTTGGAAACCTCCAACGAGGAGTTGAAATCGTCCAACGAAGAGATGCAGTCGATCAATGAAGATCTGCAATCGGCCAACGAGGAGCTTGAGACTTCCTAAGAAGAATTGCTGTCGATGAATGAAGAATTGAACACCGTCAATGCCGAGTTGCAAAGCAAATTAAGCGATTTGTCGCGCGCCAATAACGATATGAATAATTTGCTGGCGGGCACGGGTGTTGGCACAATCTTCGTTGACTATGCTTTACGTATTCAGCGTTTTACGCCCGCCGCAACGCAAATGATGCACCTGATTCCAGGCGATATTGGCCGCCCAGTGGGCCACATTATGTCGAATTTGGTGGGCTACGACTCTTTGGTCAGCGATATTCAGGGCGTGTTGCATACCCTGATTCCGAAAGAAGTCACCGTGCAAACAAAGCCGCTTGAGCCCACAAAGACGCTTGAAAAAACAAAGATGCTTGGGGAAACAACGGCGCTTGAGGAAACAAGGGCGCTTGAGAAAACAACGGCGCTTGAGAAAACAAAGGCGCTTGAGAAAACAACGGCGCTTGAACCGTCCAGCGTTGCAAAAGCAGACAGCAAGTTTTATACGTTGCGGATTTTGCCCTATCGCACGCTTGACAATGTGATTGAGGGCGCGGTGATTACCTTCACTGAAATCACCGAGCGGGTGCGCGCGACCGAGGCTACTGTTGCGGCCAATGCGCTGCTGCGTTTAGCAGTGGTCGTACGCGATGCCCAAGATGCAATTACGGTGCAGGACTTGACCGGGCGGATCACCGCGTGGAATCCGGGCGCTGTGCGAATGTATGGGTGGAGCGAGCCGGAGGCACTGGGCATGAATACCAGCGACCGTATTCCAGAACCGCTGCGCGAGAAGGCGATCGCCCGTGTCCATGAGCTGAGCCAAGCGCGCGTTTTGGAACCCTGCATCACGCACCGGATTGCGAAAGATGGATCGCTTTTAGAAGTTTCACTCACCTCTACGGCGTTGGTCGATACCGCTGGCAAAATGTATGCGATTGCGACCACCGAACGTGTCAATGGGGCGTCAATCGAATGAAAGAGATTAAATTTGTGGCAGCTGAGCATAAAACGCTTGACCATGAAGCGCTAGAGAATGGCGATACGAGCGCGCATCATTTACGTGCAAACCATGCCTTACGCCAGCGTGCTGAAACGTTTTTGCAGGAAAAATCTGAGCGTATAATGCGTTCGATCGGTGAGCTAAGCGACGAAACGGCCATGCTCGCTTCCCCGGAAGCGATGCGCCAAAAGATGTACGAACTACACGTGCATCAGATTGAGTTGCAGATGCAAAACGAGGAACTGCGACGCACACAGTTTGAGCTTGATACCGCGCGGGCGCGCTATTTTGATTTGTATGATTTGGCACCGGTGGGCTATTGCACCTTAAGCGCGGCTGGGCTAATCGTTGAAGCTAATCTGACCTCAGCGGTTTTGCTGGGCGTTGCACGTCGCGATTTGATTGGCAATCCGATCAGCCGCTTTATCTGCAAAAGCGATCAAGATACGTTCTATTTGCAGCGCAATAAGCTACTTGAAGAGAATCTGCCAGTCAGTTTTGATCTGTGCATGCAAAAAGCAGACTTAGAGCCATTTTGGGCGCTGGTAGCGGGTACTGCGGAAACCTTAGCGGATCAAACGATCCAACTACGCTTGGTACTGAATGATATTTCCGCACGCAGAGCCGCTGAAACTGCGACCGAGGAGCATCAAGCGCGCTATCGCAACCTATTTGTTGCGATTGATGAGGGCTTTTGCATTATTGAGATGATCTTCGATGCCGAGCAAAACCCAATCGACTATCGCTTTCTAGAGGTCAATCCAGCCTTTGAAAAACAGACTGGGTTGGTCGCAGCAACGGGCAAATGTATTCGTGAACTTGCACCCGGCGTTGAAGAGTACTGGATTAATCTCTACGGCAATGTCGCGCGAACCGGTGTGGCGATTCGGGTCGTGCACGAAGCAAAATCGATGGGCCGCTGGTTTGAGGTGCATGCCTCCATCCAGGGCGCGCCCCCAAGCCGCTGCGTAGCGATTGTTTTTAACGATATTACCGAGCGCAAACAAGCGGAAATACGTTCTGCGCATCTAGATCAGGCGCTACAGGAAAAGAATGCGTCCTTGGAACGCGCAACGGCGGTTGCGGAAAAAGCGAGTCAAGCGAAGTCCGCGTTTTTGTCCAGCATGAGCCACGAGCTGCGCACACCGCTCAATGCGATTTTAGGCTTTGCGCAACTATTAGAAATTGGTCAGCCAACGCCATCGCCGCTGCAAAAACGTAATGTCGACCAAATTTTAAAAGCAGGCTGGTATTTGCTGGAATTGATCAATGAAGTGCTGGATTTATCCATGATTGAATCCGGCAAAGTCATGCTGTCGCGCGAACCGGTAGCGCTTGCTGATTTGCTGCTTGAGTGCCGCGCGATGATTGAGCCGCAGGCGCTAAAGCGTGGCATTAGTCTGCATTTTCCGCGTTTGGAAAGCGGTAAATTTGTCAGCGCTGACCGCACCCGCTTCAAGCAAGTGCTGCTGAACTTGCTGCTCAACGCCATTAAATACAATCGCCCGAGCGGCTCAGTGGTGGTCGAGTGCACATTGACTAACCCGGATATCCTGCGCGTTGGCGTGCGCGATACCGGCATGGGCATGGCCCCTGAACAAATGGCGCATTTATTTCAGCCGTTCAATCGCTTAGGCAAAGAAACCGGCGTCGAAGAGGGTACCGGCATCGGCTTAGTCGTCACCAAGCGTTTAGTGGAATTGATGGGCGGCCGCATTGGTGTGGAAAGCGTCATCGATGTGGGTAGCTTGTTCTGGGTAGAGCTGCATATATCCAGCGCGCCGCAGTTTGCGCTGCATCACGAAGCCGAATCGAAATTCGCGGCGCCAGGCAGCGCCGAAGCGGAGCGCCTCGGCAGCCCCGCATTGCGTACTTTGCTGTATGTTGAAGACAACCCTGCCAATCTAGAACTCGTCGAGCAATTAGTTGCGATGCGCGCCGATGTACGCTTGATTAGTGCCACCAATGGCAGTATGGGAATTGCATACGCCCGCAATTTGCAGCCTGACGTGATCTTAATGGACATAAATTTGCCGGGAATCAGCGGGATTCAAGCGCTACAAATATTGCAGGCCGATCAAAGCACCAAACACATTCCGGTCATTGCGCTCAGTGCCAACGCGATGGCCAGCGATATCGAACAAGGCTTACAGCTAGGATTTTTCCACTATTTAACCAAACCCATCCGTGTGCGCGATTTTATGCAAACACTTGATGCCGCACTTGCATTCTCAGCACGCACCTTAGCACTTGAACATGTGGGGGAAACAAGCTTAGATGCTGTTTCGCCGAGCGCAGACAATTAGGAAACACCATGATTAGCACCACCGAAATTTTAGCTGCGCGCATTTTGATCGTTGACGATCAAGAATCAAATATTTTGCTACTTGAGGGCTTGCTGAGCAACGCAGGCTATACCGACGTGCACAGTACGATGAACCCGGTGGAGGTCTGTGGCCTACACCGCAAAAACCCCTTCGATTTGATCTTGCTGGACTTGCAAATGCCGCTCATGGATGGCTTTCAAGTGTTGGCGGGGCTAAAAACCAATGTCAGTGAGCCGTATGTGCCCGTTATTGTGCTGAACGCGCAACCCGGGCACAAACTCCAAGCGCTGCAGTCGGGCGCCAAAGACTTTATTAGTAAACCTTTTGATTTAATTGAAGTTAAAACCCGCATCCACAATATGTTGGAAGTGCGTTTGCTGTATCGAAAACTGGAAAGCTATGCCTTAGGGCTGGAAAAAACCGTTGCTGAGCGCACCGCCGAATTACGCGAAAGCG
>JBBQBR010000220.1:0-5237 GCA_038317875.1 Lysobacterales bacterium | reverse complement strand
GACCGGCGTGGGCGGTGATAACACGCGGTTTTCTGGCGTTGCGCTGCAGGACGGCCACGTAGTCGCTGTCGGGATGCATAAAGCCGATGCTGCCGGCGTTGCAAGTGGTGTCAGCGTAGCGAGCATTGCCGCGCCAAATTGGGGAAACAGCGCACCAAATTCGCAGTCAGCGCTTGCGGCGCGCCTGACCGGTGCACGATTGACGACCCAGGGGGCGGAGTTATTATTCGCGCATGGCTTTGAGCAATAGCTGGCGACGTCAAAGTCTATTGCGGCGCAAGCCAAACTAACGACGCAAACCGACCGGTGCGTGGGCCTGCGCGTCGATGCGAATAAAATAAATCTTCCTCGCTAAAAGTGCAGCGGCCACTGTCACTGTCACTGACGCTGGCTGCACCCATGTTTTGCAGCCGCATGCGGGCGAGTAGGGCTAGATTGGCGAAAAAGTGATTCCGGGTTCGCACACAGATAAGCTAGCCTAGAGCGATATACAAGCCTGGACGATCCGATGACAAAGTTTCGGAGCCTATTTAAATCATGGCTCAAGCGAATTTTTAGTTTCCTGCTTCAGCTTTTGCCGGTGCGTTTACGTTACCGCATGCAAGCAGCAGCAGAGCGCCTGATCTATCGATTGACGCCGTCAGTGCATGATTTACCGCCCATATTTCACTATTGGTCCAACAAATTTCTGCGGCCACAGTTTGAACGGTTTGGGTTTTCCAGCCCGGATCAGTTTTTTATTCAAGAAATCTTAAAGCTTGCCGCGCTGCGCTCCACGCTCAAGATTTTTTCTCTGGGTAGTGGCCGGTGTGAGTCAGAAATTGACATCGCGCTTGCCCTAAGGGCAGCCGGTTTCCGCTGCAACTTAGAATCGCACTACGACATTGTGCTTGCGAATCAAAGTTTGCATCACATTGTTGAGCTGGAACGTGTTTTTGATGAAGTCAAGAAAGCCTTGCACACACTGGATGGCAGCTTCCTGATCTGCGACACGATCGGCAGGAACGGGCATTTGCTTTGGCCTGAGATGTTTGCAGAGGTGCAACACTGGTGGGCCAAGCTTGATCCTGCGCGGCGCTTCGACAACGCCACCGGCCGAATTGAGCCCGAATATGTGAACTACGATTGTTCCAAAGTGGGTTTTGAAGGCATCCGTGCTCAAGATATCTTGCCTGAATTAATCAAGCGTTTTGAGTTTGAGCTATTTGTGCCTTACGCGGGGCTGGTGGTGCCGTTCGTTGAACGAAGAATAGGAATGAATTTTGATGTCAATAAGAGCGAAGATTTGGCATTTGTGGACGCTTTGGCTGCCCGAGAACAGACACTGTTTGCCGATCTTGCAGTTAAACCTACGCAAATGATTGGGGTACTCAAGTCTCGTAAAGTGACCAATCGTCGGCTGCTAAGCGGAGTTTTGACTCCCGAAAGGTGTGCGCGAACGACGGCCCAGGTTAGCAAAAGCAATTCAAGAACATGTTTTTTGGTGGGTAATTCATAACATTAAACCATTGACACTACATTAAACCATTGACACTACGTTAAACCATTGACACTAAATTAAGCATTGACACTTTTTTAAAATTGTTTGGAGGGCCGAATGCAACTACTCTTGGATTTTACTTATTATGAGATAGCCCTTAGATGATGAATCTAATCCGACAATACCTGCCCGATTGGTTACGGCGATTTGCCCGCAGAGTTCGCGGCCTCTTGCGCTCTGCATCGAGCGCAAATCTGGCAAGCCGGCCAGCGACTGTTGTAAGCATTGCAGCCCCCTTTGTACTGTCTGAAGCCTCAGAGTTTGATGCCGATTACGCCGCGAAGCTCAACGCTGAGCGCCATACTTTCGACGAACAAGCCGAAGTTCACGACTTGCCGGAGATTTTCCACTATTGGTCAAACAAGTATTTGCGCCCCATGTTTGAACAATATGGCTTTTCTAATCCCGATCAGTTTTTTGTGAACTTCCTGCGCGAAGCTGCGCAACGAACCGGCAACTCGTGTCCGAGTTTTTTGAGCGTGGGTTCGGGCAACTGTGACACCGAAATTCGAGTTGCGGTTGCGCTGAAAAACTTAGGCATGCGCGATTTCACAATTGAATGCTTGGAACTAAGCCCGCCGATGCTTGCGCGCGGTCAAACGGACGCGCAGGCGCAGGGCGTAGCTGAGCACTTACGGTTCACCGAAACCGATTTCAATCGTTGGCAGCCTAAGCAAAAATACGACGCGGTGATGGCCAACCAATCGCTACACCATGTCCTCAAGCTCGAACATCTTTTTGATGCGATCAAAGGTGCACTCTTGCCGAGGGGTTTGTTTATCACCAGCGATATGATTGGCCGAAATGGCCATATGCGTTGGCCAGAATCACTCAAGGTGGTGAATGAATTCTGGCAAGAACTTCCGGAAAGCTACCGCTACAACCGTCAGTTACGACGCCATGAAGCGCTCTACAAAAACTGGGATTGTTCCAGTGAAGGCTTTGAAGGAATTCGTGCACAAGATATTTTGCCGGAGCTCTTGAAACGCTTTCATTTTAAGTTGTTTATTGCAGCCAGCAGCGTCGTCGATATCTTTATAGATCGCGGTTTCGGCCACCATTTCGATGTTAACAAGACTTGGGATTTGGATTTTGTTGATCGCCTCCATGCCTATGACGAAGCGGCACTCGCGAGCGGCGAATTGACCCCGACGCGGCTAATAGCGGTCATGAGTTTGAACGCCGAAGCGGCGGAGTACTCGCGCGAGCTGAAGCCAGAAAACTGTGTACGTGTGGCCTGATCGCACGGTCAGCACTGTGGGATCAAGTTAACCGCTTGGCTTTTCCGAACTGGCTTGGCTTGCGTAGGGAAATCGGAGATGGCGCGGTGTCATGGCACTGTCCCAGCGCCTGTGCGTGCCCAAATATCGACTACCCAAATATCGACTACTGCGGCGCAAGCCAAACTACAGAAGCGAACCGACCGGTGCGCGGGCCTGCGCGTCGATGTGAATAAAATGAATCGTGCTCGGTATAAGTGCAGCGGCCACTTTCACTGATGCTGCTTACACCCATGTTTTGCAGTCGCATGCGGGCGAGTAGGGCTAGATTGGCAAAAAAGCGATCCCCAAGGCCAGATTTGAACGCGTTTGATGTGCTTGGGTCGTGCGCCAAAAACGCGTCACGCAATTTTGGGCCGACTTCAAAGGCAGCGGCACCAATCGCAGGCCCAATATAGGCGATCACTTCGTCGCTGGGGGCAAGCTGGAGGACGCAGGCTTCGACCACGCCCGCCAATAGCCCGCGCCAACCTGCGTGCACGGCGGCGACGGCATCGCCATCTTTAGTGCACAGCAAAATGGGCAAGCAGTCCGCAGTCAAAACCGCGCATGCGGCGCTGGGCGTGCGGCTGATGCACGCATCTGCCGTGATGCTTGGACGCTCGTCACTAAGGTATTCGTGCACGACGGTGCCATGCACTTGATTTAGCCAGGGAATGGGCTGCTGTATGCCCAGCGCAACTTGCAGCTGGGTACGATTTGCCGCCACGGCTTCTGGCGCATCGCCGACGTGTGCGCCAAGATTGAAAGCTTCAAACGGGGCGCAGGACTGCCCAGGAAAGCGGCGTGTGGTGATCGCAGCACGAACATTCGGAGGTACGGGCCAATCGGGTGTTATCAGGCCGCGCACTTATAATTCGCAGGCGTCCGCATCGAGCACATCTAAAAACGCTTCAAAATCCGCTGGACGCGGCGCGGTTACGCTCACCGTGCCGCCGGTGCTCGGATGCGTCAAAGTTAGTCGAAACGCATGCAGCGCTTGCCGTTTGAAGTTGGCTAGGGTCGTCAATAGCGCCTCAGTGGCACCTTGGGGTTTACGAAAACGCCCGGCGTAGAGGGGGTCGCCGGCAATTGGGAAGCCGGCATATTGCATATGCACGCGAATTTGGTGCGTGCGGCCGGTTTCTAATTTCAGCCGCAGCAGCGCGTGTGATCTGAATCGTTCATGCACGCGAAAATGCGTAATTGCCGGCTTACCGGATTCACTAGCGGACATTTTCAGGCGGTTTTGATGGCTGCGCTCGACCGGTACGTCCACTAGGCCGCCGGAAACCGGCAAACCCTGCACGATCGCTTCATATTCACGGCCAACCTCGCGTTCTGCCAGCGCTTGCACCAGTGCGGTATGCGCGGGCAAGGTGCGCGCGATCACCAAGCAGCCGGTGGTGTCTTTATCCAGCCGATGCACGATGCCTGCGCGCGGCAGTGTGCGTAAACTGGGGTCAAAATGCAGCAATGCGTTGACCAAGGTTTTATCAGCATTCCCTGCGCCCGGGTGCACAACGAGGCCGGCAGGCTTATTGATGATGATCAGCGTGTCGTCTTGATACAAAATATCGAGCGCAATTTCTTGAGCAATATCAGCACTTTGCACCGGTAGTTCCGCGTCAAGCAGTAATTTCTCGCCCCCGGCCACACCATCTCTAGGACGTGCAGTTTTACCATTAACCGTCAACTCGCCCGATTTAATCCATTCGGAAAGTTTGGCGCGGGAATACTCGGTAAATAGCGCTGCGGCTGTTTGATCCAGCCGGCTTCCAGCGAGCGACAGGGGGACTACGGCTTGAATTTGCGGCATAAAGTTTATGTTTTCGACTAAAAGTGGCGGGATGAAGCGGCAACTATGCGCCGATTAACACTTGCTCGGCTATGATCGCTGGCTAATTCAAAGTACTTGGAAGCTGATCGTGAGTCTAGGACGCTTAAATATTCTTAACCCCTTCGTTGTGGTGATGCTCAGTCTCGCGATCTTAAGCCTGAGCGCTTGTGGCGCGTTTCGCACGCATGAGGAAGAACTTGAAGTTGCGACCGTGGAGCGCACTTATGAAATTTGCCGTGAGGCAATAGACGGCGGTAATTATGATCGCGCAGTCAGGGATTTTAAACGCTTGATCGGGCGTTTTCCATTTGGTACCTACACCGAATTGGCGCAACTCGATTTGGCATTTGCGCAAAGTAAGCTGGGTGATTCAGACGAAGCATTGGCAACGGTTAATCGCTTTATCAAGACATACCCAACCCACGAGCATGCTGATTACGCCTATTATTTGCGTGGCCTGATCAACGTCGAGCGCCAAAATTCCTTGGTTGATCGCCTAGTGCCCGGCGATCGCGGCACCCATGATCAAGTCACCAACAAACAAGCGTTTCTTGATTTTGGCGAGATGCTCAAGCGCTACCCAGACTCAAAATACGCC
>JBBQBR010000219.1:0-5239 GCA_038317875.1 Lysobacterales bacterium | reverse complement strand
TACCCATGAACCACTACCTACGTCATTGATTTTATTGGATAGGCATTCGAGTAGGTTCATGGGAAAAAACGGGCAAACCATGCGTTTGGGGCAATGCTCTCCCCGTAGGTCGATACCGGCAACACGCAAACTACCGGCGGGGAGAGGGAGCCACTTGAGGTTTTCAAAACGAGCGTTAACTTAGTGGTGTTGGAATGACAAGCCTTCAACTCGTCAGTCCGACATGTTTTAGGCGGGAATCCAGTTTTTACTAAGCCCCGTTTTTTACTAAGCCCCGTTTTTTACTAAGCCCAGTTTTTACTAACTACATAGTGAAAGGTTATTTGCCGACTAAATTTCCAATCCAGTAGTCTTGACGTATTACGGAGAAATTTTATGCGCATTATTTTAGCTGCCATTCTTGGCATCGCGCTGAGCGTAGGCCCAAGCGCGAACGCCGCCACACCTTTGCTCAATGTTTCCTACGATCCCACGCGCGAGCTTTACGAACAAATCGACAAAGCTTTCGCCGATTCACAAGCGAGATCGGGTACGCCGGGCGTCGTGGTGCGGCAAAGTCATGGTGGTTCTGGCAAACAAGCCCGCGCCGTCATTGATGGCCTGGGTGCCGATGTTGTCACCTTGGCCCTGGGCTTTGACATAGACGTCATTGCCAACAACGGCCTAATTGCGCCGGATTGGCAATCACGTTTGCCGCATAACAGCGCGCCGTATTACTCATCGATTGTTTTGCTGGTGCGTAAAGGCAATCCAAAGAAAATAGTGGATTGGAACGATCTGGCTAAACCGGGCATTTCAGTAATTACCCCAAATCCAAAAACCAGCGGTGGTGCGCGCTGGAATTTCTTGGCCGCCTGGGGATACGCGCTAAAAGCCTATGGGTCTGAGGCGAAAGCTCAGGAATTTTTGACGCAAATTTTTCGCAATGTGCCGATTTTAGACAGCGGCGCACGTGGCGCAACCTCGAGCTTTGTTCAGCGAGGTCAGGGTGATGTCTTAATCGCCTGGGAAGACGAGGCGCTGCTGGTAACGCGCAAATTATCCCCAGGTAAATTTGAAATCGTTACGCCTTCGCTATCGATACTTGCCGAGCCGCCAGTCGCCGTCGTCGATAAAAATGTCGATAAAAAAGGCACGCGTAAGTTGGCCGAAGACTATCTGAAGTTTTTGTATACCCCCGAAGCGCAGGAGATTATCGGGCGCAACTTTTATCGCCCTAGAGACGCGGCGGCGGCGGCAAAATATGCCGCGCAATTTAGCAATGTCACGTTATTGAGTATTGACAAAGATTTTGCTGGCTGGAGCAAGGCGCAAGCGAAATTCTTCAATGACGGAGGGCTTTTTGATGCGGTTTGGGAAGACGCACAGCGGCGCTGAGAAAATCAATCACTGGGTAGTCTGTTTCCGCTACACGACAAGTAACCTGAAAACCCGTTCGTCCTGAGCCTGAGCTATGTCGAAGAATCGAAGGATGCATCCGTATACTAGGTGATGCGAATCGGCTTCGTCAGAAATTACATGGCGCTGCCCCTCAACGAACTCAGGACAAACGATACTATTTACTGATTCGCCCCGGGAAGCAAAATAAAAGCTTAACGCGAAGGGTTTTCATAGTGCTTATCGTGATTGAGGAAAATAAATTGCAAGAATTTAAGATGGATTTAGCATGAGTTTTCCGTTGGCAGCGAAGCCGCACCGCAGGCGGCGTACGGCGCTACCCGGATTTGGCCTGACGCTGGGAATAACCCTATTTTGGCTGGCTTTAATCGTGGTTATTCCGCTGTGCGCTGTAGTGATCCGCAGCACCGGCGGTGGCTGGGAGCACTTTGTCGCAGTGGGGTTTTCACCGCGTGCCATGGCGGCCTATCGCGTTACCTTTGTTTCAGCATTGATCGCAACATCCATAAATGCGTTTTTCGGATTGATCATTGCCTGGGTTCTAATACGCATCAAGTTTCCCGGCCGCAGGCTGCTATCGGCGGCGATTGATCTACCGTTTGCCTTACCAACCGCAGTGGCCGGCATTGCTTTAACAGCGCTGTATGCGAACACTGGCTGGATCGGCGCGCATTTGGAGCCTATGGGGATACAAATTGCCTATCACCCATCAGGGATTGTTGTTGCGCTTATTTTTATTGGCCTGCCCTTTATCGTGCGCAGCGTCGAGCCGGTGTTGGCCGATTTAGATCGCACCCTAGAGGAAGCGGCGGCAACATTAGGTGCCAATCGCTGGCAAATATTCGCCTACGTTATTTTCCCGGCGATTTTACCGGCGCTGCTGACCGGCTTTGCCTTGGCGTTGGCGCGCTGCGTGGGCGAATATGGCTCGGTCATTTTTATCGCTGGCAATATGCCAAAAATTTCAGAAATCGCGCCCTTGCTCATCATTACCAGTTTGGAACAATACGATTACCCAGGCGCTTCCGCGATTGCGGTGGTGATGCTGGTGATTTCGTTTTCGATTTTAATCGCGTTGAATTTAATTCAAGGCGGCTGGCGTCGAAGAATGGGGGACTCATGAGTGAAGTAACAAACAGGCGAACAAACCAGCGCCTGCCCGCAAAAACCAAAATTGCCCTAAACGCCACTCTGGTTCTGATCGCGCTGACATTTGTATTCATCGTCGTGCTTTTGCCGTTAATCGTGGTGCTTTATGAAGCCTCTCAGGAAGGTTGGGCTGCGTACGTTGCAGCGATTACCGATAGCGATGCAAAATCTGCCATACGCTTGACGCTACTGGTAGCAGCCATTGCCGTGCCGGTGAATATGATTTTTGGTATTTGCGCGGCTTGGTTAGTCACCAAGCACGATTTTCGTGGCAAAGACTGGCTGGTCGCTTTTATTGAAATCCCGTTTTCAGTTTCCCCGGTGGTCTCTGGCTTGGTGTTCATCCTGCTTTTTGGTGCACACGGCTGGTTTGGCCCCTGGCTGCAAGCGCACGATATTGAGATTATTTTTGCCGTGCCCGGCATCGTGTTGGCGACCGTGTTTGTCACGCTGCCATTTGTTGCACGGCAAATTATTCCGCTTATGCACGCACAAGGGCGCGCCGCAGAAGAGGCGGCACTATCCTTAGGTGCCAGCGGCTGGCAAACGTTTTGGCACGTCACGCTGCCCGATATCCGCTGGGCACTTCTTTACGGCGTGTTGCTTTCCCTGGCGCGGGCAATGGGCGAATTTGGTGCGGTGTCCGTAGTTTCCGGGCATATACGCGGTGAAACTAACACCCTGCCGCTGCACGTGGAAGTGCTATACAACGATTACAACTTTGTCGCGGCATTTGCCGTCGCATCATTGTTGGCAGGGCTTGCTCTGGTGACTTTGGTACTCAAATCACTGCTGGAATGGCGCCATGGCAACGAGCTTAAGGCACAAAATAATTCATGACCATTGAAGTTCGCGAAATCAGTAGAACCTTTCAAGCGCATGTTGCGCTGGATGCGGTTTCTTTAAAAATTGAAGACGGCGATTTCGTCGCGCTGCTTGGGCCTTCAGGCTCAGGTAAAACCACACTATTACGCGTCATTGCTGGCTTGGAATACGCCGACGTCGGCCGTGTATATTTTGCCGATATCGATGTCACCAATAAACCAGTGCAAGATCGCGGCATTGGTTTTGTGTTTCAAAACTACGCGCTTTTTCGCCATATGACGGTCGCGAAAAACATTGCGTTTGGCTTAAATATGCTTGGCCGCAATCGTCGACCAGATGCGAAAGCGATCGAGCAACGCGTGACTGAGCTGCTTGATCTTGTTCAGCTCGCAGGCCTTGGGCCGCGCTATCCAAATCAGCTCAGCGGCGGCCAGCGCCAGCGCGTTGCATTAGCGCGCGCACTGGCACGCGACCCAAAAATTCTGCTGCTCGATGAGCCCTTTGGCGCGCTCGATGCGAAAGTACGGCGTGAACTCCGTTTGGCACTACGCGCCATCCATGAACGCTTGAAAATCACCACGATTTTTGTCACGCACGACCAAGAAGAAGCCTTCGCGCTCGCCGACCACGTCGCCATTTTGCACGACGGCAAGATCGAGCAGTTTGATACCCCCAGCCGAATTCAACAGTCGCCAAATTCAGAGTTCGTGCAGGCGTTTTTGGCTTAGTGGCAATGCACGCGGCCATGACTGTAATTAGTTCAATCTTTGAAGAAACTTCCGTTCGTTTCGCAAGATTACCCGCCTGGCCGGTTTGCTACGCGAATGAATGAACTAATCTTCCGAGTGATCCACGCATGCTCCCATACGCCCAATCCTCAATGACACCCGACATCCAATTTCCAATGCGCGTTTTCTACGATGCCAGCTGCCCATTGTGCCGCGAAGAAATGGCGATCATCCAGGCCAACAGCAATGGCGCAGATTTCGATCTAATTGACTGCAGTCCAGTGGAATTTTTCGATGCGCAAGCCGCCCAGCAAGGCATTACCCGTGCGGATATGATGCGCTTGATTTACGCGCAAGGCGCGGACAGCAAATGGCTGATTGGGGTCGATGTGTTCGTGGCCGCCTATCAGCGGGTGGGCTTGTCGAACGTCGCCGCATTCTGGGGCAACCGCTATCTAAGCCCAGTGCTGCGCGCGCTCTACCCCACGCTTGCAAAGTATCGGCAAGGTTTGTCTAAGTTGGGTGCAAATAAAATCTATAGCTATTTCGTTGCGCGCGCGGCTAAAAAGGCGGCGAAACACCGCTGCACGGACGATCGCTGCGAACTTTGATGTGTGGTTGTGTAAGCGACTGCTTATAGGTCAAAACTAAGGTTTGCAACAAAGATTTGCAAAAATTGTTCAGCTAATTACACATGCCTTTTAAGTCTACATGTGCGTCAAAGCTTGCACTTACGAAGGCAATATCTTTTTACTATTCACGTAAGTAAATTAACGCTAAACACCATTTTTGCCACGACAAAAGGTCAAATTCGTTAGGAAACCCTTAATAACTCGCGTATGATGTGGTTTTTTGTACTATTAGACACCACTCTATGAACCTGGCAAAAATATTTCTACTCGCGTTACTTTGGGTCATGTCAGCACCACTGCATGCAGGATGGATTGAACCTGGTGACGAAATTTCCCTGAAGTCTGACGAAGGTTTGGCTCTGTTTGTAGTCGATAGCGATGGTTCACTGACGAATATTCGCATAGACATGATCGGCGCGATCTTCACTGCGCCCATGTTGAAGAAACTTGTCGTTGGGCGCAGCCTGCGATTACTCAAATTGGCGCAAGGCGAATACCAGTTTGATC
>JBBQBR010000218.1:0-5250 GCA_038317875.1 Lysobacterales bacterium | reverse complement strand
ACGTGGAACATCAAACCTGTGCCGCCGGTAAGCGTTTTGAATTCGGTTTGGAAACCGATCAAGCCGCGCGAGGGCATCATGAATTCTAGGCGCGAGCGGCCTTTGCCATCGTTTTCCATGTTCTTGAGCTGCGCTTTGCGTTCTAGCAGGCGCGACATCACGGTGCCTTGGTGCAGTTCTTCCAGGTCGATCACGACTTGCTCGTAGGGCTCGCAAATTTCGCCGCCGATCACTTTCTTGATGACTTCTGGACGCGAGAGCGCCATTTCATAGCCTTCGCGGCGCATGGTTTCGATCAGGATCGATAAGTGCAGTTCGCCACGACCAGACACTTTGAACTTGTCTGGATCTTCAGTTTCTTCGACGCGCAGGGCGACGTTACTTTGAATTTCTTTCATCAAACGCTCGCGAATCTGGCGCGAGGTCAAATACTTGCCTTCTTTGCCCGCAAACGGTGAATTGTTCACGCAAAAGAACATGCTAATCGTGGGTTCGTCCACCAATAGCGGCGGCAAAGCTTCCGGCGTATCTGGGTGGCAAACGGTGTCGCTGATGCCGAGTTTTTCGATCCCCGTGATGGCAACGATGTCGCCTGCTTGGGCTTCCGGCACTTCGGTACGCGTCAAACCCATAAAGCCCAGGATTTGCACAACTTTGCCGTTGCGCTTCACGCCTTCACGGTCAACGACCACGACGTTCGAATTGGATTTGATGCGGCCGCGTTGGATGCGCCCAATGCCAATCACGCCGACGTAGCTGGAATAGTCCAGCTGTGAAATTTGCATCTGAAACGGGCCGTCGCGATCCACCGGTGGCGCTTTGACGCGATCAACAATGGTTTGGAACAGCGGGGTCATATCGCCTTCGCGCACGTCATCGGTCATGCCGGCGTAACCCATCAGGGCGCTGGCGTAAACGATTGGGAAGTCAAGCTGGGTGTCGTTCGCACCTAGGCGGTCAAATAAATCAAAGGTTTGATCCACAACCCAACTTGGGCGCGCACCTGGACGATCAACTTTGTTGATCACAACGATCGGGTTTAAGCCTTTTTCGAACGCTTTTTGCGTCACGAAACGGGTTTGTGGCATTGGGCCATCGACGGCGTCGACCAACAGCAGCACGGAATCGACCATGCTCAATACGCGTTCGACTTCGCCACCAAAATCGGCGTGCCCTGGGGTGTCGACGATGTTAATGCGGAAATCGCCCCAAGTAATCGCGGTATTTTTCGCCAGAATCGTGATGCCGCGCTCTTTTTCAAGATCGTTCGAGTCCATCATGCGTTCGGTGGTCGCAAAGCGTTGCGAGAAGGTGCCAGATTGCTTGAGTAGGCAATCCACAAGCGTGGTTTTGCCGTGGTCAACGTGGGCGATAATGGCGATGTTGCGCAGCTTTTCAATCATAACGGCGTCCTTGCCGGGCGGGCATTGGGTGTGGATAAGTGTTTGGCGCTCAAAGCTAAGCGCAAAATGCGACAATTTCGCGAAGATTAACGCTTTAAGCTTGAACGGGAGGCGTGCTGGATCAACGCTGCCTGAACTGAAATTCAGGCCGGATTGATTTGCGATGCGCGGGCCGCGTTCTTTGAAAGTGCTAACTAGACTCTACAAAGGCGCTTCACTACGCAATAAGTGGCTGGTGCTGGCGATCAATGCGCCCAGCCAGCCTAAGCCTGTGCCGATTACCAGCAGGCCGCATAGCTCAAAGGCGTCCAGGCCCTGAAGCTCAAAAGTGCTGCCGTAACTCAGTGCCAGTGCGGCTACTGCAGGCTTGAGCAAGTGCACGACAAGTGTAACCAAAGCGAGCGCCAGTGCAGCACCAAAGGCGCCAAACCAAAACCCCGAATACAGAAATGGCCGTCGCACAAAAGCATTGCTAGCACCGACCAGTCGCACGATTTGAATCTCATCCGCCCGCCCGGCAATTTCCAGACGTATCGTGTTGCCGATCACCAGTAGCACCGTCAAAGCGAGCAGCGCGCCGAAAACCAGCACGCCTTTTTCCGCTAGCGCCATCAGCGCTTTCAGGCGCAGCAGCCATTCTTGATCGAACTGCACGATTTCGACTTGCGAAAGCAGGCGCAATTCCCCCACCAGCGCCATCGCTCGCTCGCTTTTGAGGGTGCTTGGCACCATCGTGACCACCAAAACATAAGGCAGCGGGTTGCCTTCTAAAACATTGAGCGCATCGGTAAAACTGGTCAATTCCCGAAATTCGGCTAAGGCCTGATCTGGCGTTTTCATGCTCACACCTGAAATGCCCGGCATTGTCGCCACTTGATCCTGCAGGGTTTGCGCTTGTGTCGCGCTGACGTCAGATTTCAAAAATAGACTGACATCGCCGGGCTGGCTGAGCGCGCTAGAAAGATGCTTGAGATTCTTCAAGCTCAAATGCCCAAGTGTAGGCAGCGCCAATGCCAGTGCTAACACGCCCAGCGTCAGCAAATGATTGAACGGCTGACGCGCAAACCGGCCGAGGCTAGAAAGCAGGCCGTACGCGTGGCTTCGCAGCCATGCACGCATTGCAGATTGCTTGATTGGTGCGGTGTGTAACTCAGTCATGCCGGTCTGGCTCGTTTTGCGCACTGCGGCTGCGCTGCTCGGCGGGGCGGAAATCATCGATTAATTTGCCATGATCAAGCACCAACACGCGTTTTTCCAATTTGCGCACCAAGTGTAAGTCGTGGCTGGCGACTAGCACCGTGGTGCCCGCGCGATTGAACTCGACAAACAGCTGCATGATTTCCTCAGACAGCTCTGGATCCAGATTGCCGGTGGGTTCATCTGCCAAAATAATCTGTGGCTTGGCGACCGCGGCGCGGGCAATACCGACTCGCTGCTGTTCGCCACCGCTTAGGGTGATCGGCAATGCGCGTTCTTTGCTGCCCAGATTGACCTTATCAAGCGCCGCGCGCACGCGTTTGCCAATATCCCGGTGCGCCACGCCCGCTACCACCAATGGTAGTGCCACGTTTTCATAGACGCTGCGGTCAAACAAGAGCCGGTGATCTTGAAAAACCAAACCGAGCTGGCGCCGATAGGCGGGCACCGAGCCTTGCGCAAAGCGACTGATCGGTTGGCCAAGCGCATAAACCGTGCCCTTGGTAGGGCGATCAATTGCCGCAATCATGCGCAGCAGCGTGCTTTTCCCCGCGCCCGAATGGCCGGTAACAAACACCATTTCGTCCGAGTTGAGCTCAAAGCTCAACTCAGTCAAAGCTTGAAAACCTGAAGCAAAGCGTTTGGTGACGCTTTCAAAGCGAATGCTGCTGCCGGTTTTGGCGTCAGGAGCGGGCGCAGCTTCTGCGCTGGCTTTTGGCAGCGCCATTGACTTCGCTTCTGCTGTCGGCTTAAGCCCGGCTTTTGCCTGCATGTCGTAACGTGGCTTATATTTCGCCATTAGTTAGTCCCATCAGTTAGTCCCATCAGTTAGTCCAACCATCATGCGCCACCGAGCAAGGAATTCATCTCAAAAATCGGCTGCAAAATGGCCAACACAATCGCCAACACCACCGCACCCATCAGCAAAATCATCGCCGGTTCGAGTAGCGCAACGAAGGTCGCCAGTTTGCTCTGCACTTGTTTTTCGATCAGCGCAGCCGCGTGATCCAGCATGGTTTCGAGCGAGCCACTTTTTTCGCCAGAGCCAGTCAGGCGCACCAATAAATTCGGGAACTGATTAGTCTCGCGTAGCGCGCTGCTCAAGGTCGAACCTTCGCGCACCTGCTTGTAGACTTCATTTAATGCGGTGCGGATTGGCAGCATGTTGACGACCTGCGTGCTGAGTTTGATCGCCTCTAACACCGGCACCGACGCGCTAGTGGATATGGCCATGGTGCGGGCAAAACGCGCCGCCTGTGCGCCGCGCAGTAGTGCCCCCAGCAAGGGCAGGCGCAGCAAAAATCCATGCCAGCGGGCGCGGAATGCCTCGGTTCGCAGGGCAAAAATGAAAACAATCAGCAGCGTTAACAAACCAAAAAAGATCCAACTGCCGTAATTTGAGATCACACTAGAAAGCGCCAACATAATGCGCGTCATTAGCGGTAGCTCGCGATCAAATTGCGAAAACACTTGACTAATCTGCGGCACTACCACGCCTAAAAGCCCGGTCACAATCGCGACGGCAACTGTCGCCAACAGCACCGGGTAAAGCAGCGCCAGCAGCAGTTTTTGGGTCAGCCCAGCGCTGTTTTCACAGTAGTCCGCCAGGCGCTCAAGCACAGTGTCCAAATGCCCCGACTGTTCGCCTGCGGCAACGCTGGCGCAATAGAGCGTATCGAAGGTTTTCGGAAACTCACCCAGCGCCGCCGCCAGCGTAGAACCTTCCAGCATCCGCCCGCGTACCGCCAACAGCATGCGCTTGGCGGAATCGTTCTCGCTCTGTTCGGCCAAGGTTTGTAGCACTTCATCGAGCGGCAAACCGGCTTTCATCAGCACCGCGAATTGGCGCGTCAAAATCGCCAGCTGCGCGCCATTGAGGCCGCGCTGAAATAGACTGCTTTGAAATACCGAAGTGCGCGTGCTGCTGGTGGCGGTTGGTTTTTCCCGAACTTCACTAACTTCAAGCGGCGTTAAACCCCGTTCGCGCAGTTGCGAACGCACCGATTTCGGGCTGTCGCCCTGAATGACGCCCCGGCTGGTTTTGCCGCTGGCGTCTTGTGCTTGAAATTCGTAGGCGGCCATAGGTTTACGCGCTCCCGCCGCGTAATTCCAATTCTAAATCATTCGGCTAACTTCGTAGCCTTAGTTCCGGTCTCCGAGACGCACACAATAGTGCCTCGTCGTCGATCCGTACATCGGCGCCTTGTTATCCATTTGATTTAAAACTGGAATACGTTCGGCTGCAAGCCTGCTAGTGTAGCGCCAAATGGCGGCACTTTTAAGCGGGTGGATTGCGGTCAAGTAACTTGAAGAATCCGCTTGTTGTTATAGTTGCAATATTAACCTTTCAAAATTTTACTTCTATGTTGCACCGCCATCTCAATCATCAGCGCTTTACCCTCGCCGCGATCGACGATGTGATTTCGCGTGGGCAATGGCAGGACTGGGCTGATTTGCGACATGCGGTATTGCACGACGCGGAAATCGCAGAAAAGGTTGCCAATATCTGCCGAGTTTATGTTGCTGATCCATATGCGCAACGTCATCATTTTTGGATGAATTATGTCGACGCGCATCGCATCATTGCCTGATTGGGAACTCGTGCTTTCATCGGCTGCACGATTGCAGAGAATTTTGCCAGGCGCTGTTT